>OMJI01000041.1 GCA_900299315.1 Verrucomicrobiota bacterium
AGGTCAATGCGCTTGGCGATTCGTTCGTCGATGTCGAACTCAACGGTGCCTCCTCTCGCCAACCACTGGCCTTGGGAAACCGCCCGGAAGTATTCGATTATGCGGTCGTCGTTGGAGGCCAGTGCGCGGAGCGTAGTGAGGATTTCCTTAAATTCTTCGGAGTCGAAGATGTCCTCGGGGCTATCATTCGCGTCGTGCAGGATGGGGATGATGACGTAGCCGTAATTCTTGCCGCTACTGGGACGCAAGGCACGTCCGACGGCTTGGACAATGTCCACTCGACTTCGTCGCGGGTCGGCAAACAAGACGCAGTCGATATCGGGGACGTCCACACCTTCGGTGAGGCACCGGGCGTTTGTGATGAGCGCGTGTCCGCTTTCGGCGAAATCTTGGATGATGCGTGCCCGGGTGCCGGTCGGGGTGTTACCGGAGACGTGGAACGTCTCAATCGGGGCGTGATTCCGATAAGTTTTGGTGAAGGCGTCGTTGTGTTCCCGGAACGCTGCCGCCCGCTGGATGCTGCTGTGAAATGAGACAGCGTGACGGATGGGATATTTCCGCATCGCTTTACGGAGGGCAACCAGCGACGCCAGCATCTGAGCCTCAATCTCTTTATCCCATCGGCCCTTGTCGGGGCGGACGAAGACGTTATTACGGATGAGCTGCGCCACTTCATCACGCGAGACGAGCATCGTCACAATCTTGTAATCGCTGAGGATGGGTGGCCGGTACTCCAGCGCCTTCTTGAAGCTCAGCAGGTGGAAGGTTTCGCCGTAGATGTCCGGGTCTTCCATGCTCAAAATCTCATCGCTCTCGCCCTGATACCGGCGTTCCGTCGCCGTCATAAACAGGCGTTTGCGGATTCGGACATTCCGTTCGTAGAGCAGATGAGAGAAGGTCTTGTCTTTCGCGCCCACCGTCTTGTGCGCCTCGTCCATGATACCGAGGTCAAACCGGTAGCCAGTTTTGCGAGCGGCTTTCGCCAGTGACTCGCCGCTCTGGTAGGTGGTGAAGACAACGGTCAGACCGTGGTTGACCTTCTTCAACCACTGACCGATCTCGCGAACATCGGTGACGCATGGGACACCCAAGTCTTGGCGGAGAACGGCGACGTCATCTCGCTCGATTCGGCCAGCCGATTCATCGCTGCACACGCAGATCCACTCCACCGGGACGCCATTGGCCAGTGTCTCCCGCAACCAGACCTTGAGCGTCTGACGGATCAAGGCAAGGCTGGGCACTGCCACGAGGATTCGTTTGGCCCCTAACTTCCGCGCCATCCAGTAAGCCGCGAGGCTCTTGCCGGTGCCGCAGGGCATGATGAGTTTACCTCGCGACTCCCGCTTCTTGATGAAATGCTGGTGAGCGTCCTTGATGGCCGCCTGCTGGTGAGGGCGCGGTTTGAGCGGTGTCAGTCGCTCAGGCCGGTGCCGAAGACGGGCGTGGAGGCGTTCGAAGAACTCAGCATCCAGCCCCTGCCAGACATCAAGAGCGCAGAAACCGATTCGGCCTTGGTCCTTCAGGACGTGGGTCAGGCGCTCGGTGGTCGTACAGATGAGGCCGAAGGAGATTCCCTTGCAGACGCCAAACGCAAGCCCCGTGAACGTCGAGAGCTCACGCCAAGTCAGGCTGTGCTGAGTGTCCTCTCGGTACTTGCACTGGATTGCCCAGAACTCGCCCTCCCTGGTCTGTGCGATGAGGTCGATGCCTTGGTCTCGTGCAGGCAACTTCAGGCGACGAGCAATCGCTTGCGGCACTTCCTTGTGTAGCCAAACATTCCGGAGTTTTGTGGCGTACTCGGGTTCCAGCGTGAGATAGGCTTTGACCAAAGACTCAAAAGCATCGCCTTTGGCTTTCTTGGTCGGCAGTGACTCCGCAAACTGGCGAAAATCCTTCCAAGAGGATACTGACGGACGGAGCTCCATTGAAATGCTGTTCTTCATGCGCTAGTTCCCTCCGCCATCATTTCCAAGCAGACCCAGCCGGACTTTTGCGTCCGGCGGTGCACGCGAAAGAATCCTCGGAGGGCTTGCAGGAAATCGCGTTCTTGTTCACCGGCTTGGAGTCCGCTTACGATCCAGTAGCGGCTGGCGGCGACTAACGGGATGTAGGACTTGAGCACTTCGGAGTAGAGGTTGGAGATCACGAGATCGAATGCGCGGCGTGGCATCGTCTTGGTGAACCGCGGAGCCGGGAGGTTGTTCAGCTTGAAATTCTTTTTCACCTCGGCGGCGCAGAGCGAATCGGTGTCGCTGACGCCGACGCGGCACCGGGGAAAGAGTCTCGCAATACCAATGGCCAGCACGCCGCTGCCGGTACCGATGTCGAATGCTGTCCGCGGTCGAAACGGTAAACGCTCCAGTGCGGCGAGGCACATTTGCGTGGTGGGATGATCACCGGTACCGAACGCGGTACCGGGTTCGACGATGATGGGGCGCTTGCCGCGCGGCGCTTTCTCCCAAGGCGGTCCGACCCAAAACCGCCGTCCCACGTTCCGGCCGTGATGCTGGGCCCGGTATTGCGCGAGGTAATCCAGCGGCTGCACCTGCCCCACCCCGACGACGGGCTTCGTAAAATAAGCTTTCAGGCGGACGCGGTTGCCTTTTTGGAATTTCTCGCGTCGCAACCAGTCGGTGTGAGCGGCGACACCATCGAACCGCACCTCGCCTTTGGCGGCAAAGCATGACCGGCCATCGGTCGGCAGTTCTTCCAAGCCCAGAAAACCCGGCAGGGCCGCGAGTGCAGCGGAGACGGACTCGACTTCGTGGCGGGCGATTTCAATCAGGAGATAGGCGTTCATCGCACGAGGGAATGCTGGCGGATCCGGTACTTGCGCGGGGTGAGGCGGAAGCGTTTCTGGAAGAGGCTGTAGAAATGGCCGAGGTTGCCGAGGCCGCAATCGAGCGCGATCTCGGTGATTTTCTGGTCGCTCATCCGCAGTTGGCGGGCGGCGTAATCGAGCCGGATTTCGTTCACGACATCAGTGGTCGTCTTGCCGAGAGCCTGCCGGAGGATGCGGTTGACGTGCTCGGGTGAACGCCCGGCCAGCTTGGCGAACGCTTGCGTCCCCCCGGCGAGATGTTCCGGTCGGCCAAACTCCCCGACGGCGTGACGGAGCCAAGCCGGCAACTCGGCGACCGGCGAGCCGATCCGGTCTTCCGCCGTCAGCATCGCGAGGAGTTGCAGCAGGAAACTGTCGCGCGCCAGTTGGCTCTTTGCGCCAACCGCCAGCGCGTCCGACAGCAGCCGCAAGCGCTCGATATCGGCGGCGCCGACGCGGCCGGTCAGGGCCGAAGGCCGGTAGCGCTCGCGCAGCCAGTCGAGCACCCCGGCTTCAAAGGCGACGTTCACGAGGACGAAACTCTCGGCGACCTTGGCCTGAAATCCGTGCACATCGCTGGGTTGAACAAACACGACCTCACCGGCGACGAGCGGCTCACGGCGACCGTTGATCAGGTGCAAGCCGGTGCCGGACTCGATCCAGAAAACCTCGGCGAAATCGTGCGTGTGCAGTGGCGGAGCCGAGACCGGCACGTTGGTCCGGCCGATGTGAAAGGCTTCGTCGCGGCTGACGAAAGTTCGGAGGCGGAGTTTTTGCATCAATTAACCGTATGTTTTGGTCAGTATAGGGCAAGAAACGTCAGATAAAAAGAGTTTATAGTGTGCCCAGAAAGGTGACGAAAGACTATGGCTGGACGATTGACCGCAGAAGAAGTGTCGTTTTTCAAACGCGAGGGGTACATCCGCTACAACAAGCCGGTGATGAAACCCGAGAAGTTTGCCGGGCTGAAAGCTCACTTCGAACAGAAGCTGGCGAACTGGGCTGTCGAGGGCGGCGGCAAATCGCCCGAGGCGATGGACGTGCCGCATTTCACGGATACGAAACTTTTTGAGTGGCTCTTCGACAACGACGTGCTCGACCTCGTCGAATCCCTCATCGGCCCGGACATCGCGCTGTGGTCTAGTCATTTCATCTGCAAACCGCCCGGCGTCGGCAAGCGCGTGCCGTGGCATGAAGACTCCGCCTACTGGGGCATGGTGCTCGACCCGATGGAAGTCGTCACCGTCTGGCTGGCCGTGGATCAGTCGACACCGACCAACGGTTGCATGCGCGTCATCCCGCGCACGCACAACGACGGATTTTCGGAGTACGTCCCGGTCGCCGACCCGGACAAACAGGTCTTCAACATCGAGATCAAGCAGGACAAAGTGGACGAATCGAAGGCGGTAGACATGATTCTCCAGCCCAACGAATGCTCCGTCCACCACGCCAAGCTGATTCACGGCTCCAACGCGAACACGAGCAGCATCCGCCGTTGCGGTTACACGATGCGGTACGTGCCGGCGACGAGCAAGTTCCGGCCGACCGTCCGCGAAGAGGTGCCGGCGTTC
>OMJI01000042.1 GCA_900299315.1 Verrucomicrobiota bacterium
CGCCGATGGCGGAGCCGATCAGGACGCCGACCCGGTTGGGATCTTCCTTGGACATCTCGAGGCCGGAATCCGCCACGGCTTTCTTGGAAGCCACCACGGCGAATTGGGCAAACCGATCGGTTCGCCGCAGGTCTTTGACGGGCATGAAGGACCCCGGCTCGAATTCCTTGGCTTCGCCACCGATTTTGCAGTCGAAATTCGTCGTGTCGAACCGCGTGATTGGTCCGATCCCGCTTTGGCCAGCCAGTAGCGACTTCCAGACGGACTCCACGTCACTCCCCAGCGGAGTAACCACACCCAAGCCAGTAATGACAACCCGACGTTCGCTCATAGATGTTCAAAAAAATGAGGCATAAAGCTGTTTCGTGCAACCACTTTATGCCTCACTCCGATTGGTGTCTTGCCGTGCGACAAGACGGACTAAGCTTTCTCGCCGCGTTCCTCGATATACTTGACCACATCGCCGACGGTCTGCAGCTTTTCTGCATCCTCGTCCGGTATCTCGGCGCCGAATTCCTCTTCAAACGCCATCACCAATTCCACGGTGTCCAAGGAGTCTGCGCCCAAATCCTCGATGAACTTTGCCTCCGTCGTCACTTGGTCGGGATTGACACCCAACTGTTCGACAATGATGTCCTTTACGCGATCCTGCACTGATTTATCTGCCATCTTCTCCTCCTCGGTTAACCGTTAGTCCCAAATTTTTTTGCTACATTGCCAAGCCGCCATCAACCGTCAGTACCTGCCCGGTCACATAGCTAGCCCAATCACTTGCCAGGTAAACAACCGCGCTTGCGATATCTTCTACTGTCCCCAACCTCCCCAACGCAATGCGCGACTTGAGAGCCTCCGCCGCCTCCGCCCCCAACGTCGCTGTCATGTCCGTTTCAATAAACCCGGGCGCAACGGCATTGGCGGTGATGCCTCGCGAGGCCAACTCTTTCGCGACTGACTTCGTAAAACCAATCAGCCCCGCTTTTGACGCGGCATAGTTAGATTGGCCGGCGTTGCCGGTCAAGCCTATAATTGACGTGATATTGATGATCCGGCCGCTGCGCTGTTTGAGCATGCCGCGCGACACGGATTTCGTGAAAAGGAACGCGCCTTTGAGATTCGTATCGAGCACCGTGTCCCATTCCGGCTCGCTCATTCGCAACAGCAAATTGTCCTTCGTGACCCCGGCATTGTTCACCAAGACATCGATCCGACCGAAATCTCGCACCACCTGATCGACCGTCGCGGCGACTTGGGCTGCGTCCGCGACATCGACCGCGTACGCTTTGCCACCGATCGCCTGTGCTGTCGCTTCGACCGTTGCCAGCGTTCGCCCGCAACAAGCCACCCGCGCGCCCTCTCCGGCTAGCCGTGTTGCCACTGCCTTGCCGATGCCACGACCGGCACCGGTCACCAACGCCACTTTATTCTCCAGCAATTGCGCCACGAGTCGCCTCCAAAGTCTTCACGTCGCTCACCACTAACATCTCTACATCCTTATTGATCCGCTTCATCAAGCCGGCCAAGACGCCGCCCGGCCCAAACTCGATGAACCGGGTGAAGCCCTGCGCCACCAGCCACTGCATCGACTCGGTCCAGCGAACCGAGGAGGTGACTTGCCGGGTCAGCAAATCCTTGATCTCGGCCACGCTTGCCCCCGGTCGAGCCGTCACATTCGACACCACCGGCACACGGGGCATTTGGAGCGGTAGCTTTGCGAGTTCGGCGGCGACCTTCTGTTGGCCGGTAATCATCAGCCGCGAGTGATACGCCCCGGCCACCTGTAACGGAATCGCGCGCTTCGCCCCTCGCGCCTTGGCGATCTCCACGGCCTTGGCAATCTTGGCTTTGTCACCGGAGATCACGATCTGGCCGGGACAGTTCAAGTTGGCCATGTCAACGTCTGCCTCCCGGCACACATCCGCCACGACGACCTCGTCCAAGCCAATCACCGACGCCATGCCGCCGCTGGTCGCATCACAGGCTTCCTGCATAAACCGCCCACGAGCTTGCACCATCCGCAACCCGTCCTCAAAACTCACCGCACCCGCCGCAGCCAACGCCGTGAACTCACCCAACGACAACCCGGACGTCGCATCGAACTTCACTTCGCCCAGCACCGCGAGACAAGCCAAGCTATGAAGGAAGATCGCCGGTTGGGCATTGTCGGTCTTGGTGAGGACGTCTTCGGGGCCGGTAAAACAAATCTGCGTCAGGTCGCGCCCGAGCACTTCATTGGCGCGTTGGAACAATTCGCGGCAGACAGGAAACTGTTCGCACAAATCCCGCCCCATCCCGACCGTCTGGCTGCCTTGCCCGGCAAACAACAAGGCTGTCTTCTTCATTTGGAGACTTCCGCCCGGGCTTCATCGGCCAACGCCGTGCTCAAGTAACGCTCGCCGGTAGAACACGCAACAGTGACGATCAGTTTGCCTTTGTTTTCCGGCCGTCTGGCGTACTGGATTGCCGCCCAAACATTCGCGCCTGAGGAAATCCCGCAGAGGATACCCTCCTCTTTTGCCAGCCGCCGCGCCATGGCAAATGCGTCGTCGTTGGTCACCTTGATAACCTCGTCGATCTGCTGGGTGTTCAGAATCTGCGGGATGAAGCCGGCTCCAATTCCCTGGATCTTGTGAGGGCCGGGCCTGCCGCCACTGATCACCGGCGAGTCTGCCGGCTCAACGGCAACACATTTAAAACTCGGCTTGTTTGCCTTGAGCACCTCACCCACTCCGGTGATTGTCCCGCCAGTGCCCACGCCCGACACGATTGCATCTGCACGACCATCGGTGTCTTCCCAAATCTCCATAGCGGTAGTGCGCCGATGAACTTCAGGGTTGGCCGGGTTCATGAACTGCTGGGGCATAAAAGCGTTTCGATGCTCCTTGAGGATCTGTTCCGCCTTCCGAATGGCACCGGGCATACCCTCAACCCCGGGCGTCAGTACCAATTCTGCGCCGAGCATACGGAGCAACGTCCGCCGCTCCACACTCATTGTCTCCGGCATTGTCAGGATTAGCCGGTAACCCTTCGCGGCGCACACGAAGGCCAGCGCGATCCCGGTATTGCCCGAGGTCGGCTCCACGATAACGGTTTCTGGGGAGAGCTTGCCGTCCCGTTCGGCCGCCTCGATCATCGCCACACCAATGCGGTCCTTAACCGAACTAAGCGGATTAAAGAACTCGCACTTCACGACGATCTCAGCATCCAGTCCCTTGGTGACTTTGTTCAGCCGAACCAACGGGGTCCGGCCGACTGTCTTGGTGATATCCGAAAAGATTTGGCCCATTTTTTTCTCGCAGAGGTTCTAAAGCGTTGGCACTTTTAAGGAAACGATATGACAAACGCAAGCCCCATCACCTGGCAATCGAGACAAAAAAAGATTCAGGAGTTGCACGCCAAGGAGGTGGGGGTGGGGAACCCCTCTGAAGAACGTGCAAGCTCCTGAATCACATTGAAA
>OMJI01000043.1 GCA_900299315.1 Verrucomicrobiota bacterium
GAGGTCAACAAAGTCATCGGCCGGCTCGGCACGATCTTCACCACCATGCCGGTCACGCGACCGCCCGTCGCGATACTGTATTCGCTCTCCGACCTTATCGCCACCCAGGCGGTGGACCGGTCTGTGAATTATGCCCACGGCGCGGCGCAGGGGTTGTGCCTGCCGTTCACCTACCTCGCCGGCAAACAACTGCAGTATCAGTTCCTGCCTGTGTTGGATGAAGACGTGATCGACGGCACGCTCGCCGCCCATCACAAGGCGGTGATTCTGTCGGCGGTCCGGTACCTCGACTCCGCGGTCGTCACGGCGCTCGAAGATTTCGTGGCCGGTGGTGGCCTGGTTCTCCTGGCCGGTGATTGCACCGTAAAAATCAAGGGCGCCATCCACCTCGGCGTGAACCCGAAACTGCCGGATGAAGATTCCGACACGTACAAGAAACTTGTCGCCGAGAAGAAGTGGGGCGACTTGGAACCGTACCAGACCGTCGCCAAGTATTTCCAAGGCGCCGCGCCGCTCGCCAAAGCCCTCAAGGCCCAACTCGACAAAGCCGGCATCAAGCCTGAATTCGAGTGCGACGCCGCCGGTATCTCCGCGACCCGGCAGGGCGAAGGCGACGTCGATTATCTCTTCGCCGTCAACGCCACGCCCGACTCGGCCTCGCCGAAGCGCAACGCGATGAAAGCCGCGAGCGCCACCATCAGCATCGACGCCAAGGGCAAGACGCTGTACGACGCGATGACCGGCGGCCCGGCCAAGGCGAAAGCGAAGTACGACTTCATCCCCGGCCAAATGCGCGTGTTCGCCCGCACGGCCCGCCCGATTGGGAGTGTGGCCGTTGCGACGCCGGTGGTGACCCATGACCTGACGCAAATCAAGACACCTATCACGCTGCGTGTCGCCGCGACGGTGCTCGACACCAAAGGCGGCATCCTGTCCGGCAGCCTCCCGTTGCGAATCGTGGTGACCGACGCCAAGGGCGCAACCCGGTACGACCTCCACCGCGCCACGAAACTCGGCACGCTCGAACTGACCTTGCCGCTTGCAGCCAACGACGCGGCCGGTGAGTGGAAGATCACCGTCACGGAGTTGCTCAACAACACCGCCGGCTCGGCTTCATTCAACTACCGGCCTGCGCCGAAGTGCGGTGAGGTGGCCGGTCTGGAACGCCGGGCGGTCATGCTCGGCGGTGAGGACGCCAACATATTCCGCTTCGCGCGCGTCAACCACGCCGTCACCATCGTGAAAGGCACCAGCGACTACAACGCCGCCGCGGCGGAACGGTTGCAGAAGATTCTCGCGCCGTGGGGCGTGAAGTGCACCATCGTCAACGCCGCCGACGTCAACAAACCCCGGGCGCTCACCGAGGACGAAGCAAAGACGTGGGTCGGCATGACCTACACCGGCAGCGGCGCGATCAAGCCCGGTGATGGCAACCCGCTCACAGTGGCTGGCTTCGCGATCGACGGCCCGGTGATCCTGCTCGGCACGCCCGAGGACAATCCATTGATCAAGTTCCTGCTCGACCAGAAGTTCCTGCCCTACGCGCCGAAGGCCGGTGAGTTCCCCGGCGCTGGTCGCGGTTACCTCGCCTGGCAGCGCGACGGCATCGGCAAGTCCCAGGAATCCGTCACGGTCATCGGCTACGACGCGGCCGGGATGAGTGAGGCGGTCGGCACGCTCTACGAAGCCGTGGCCGGGCTCGACCCGCTCACGCCGTGGACATTGCCGGCGGCGAATTCGATCAGCGTCAAATGACGCGACCGTTCACGCACAAGATCGCATTCCTGCCGGAATGCCGCCCGGAGATATTGTCGCCGGCATGGTTGGATTGGCTGGTCGAGGTCGGCTACACCGGCATCTACCTCGAACAGGACCCATTCGCCCCGACCCGGTCGGGCAACGTGTCGCAATTCGCGCTGCAGTTCCGGTTCATCGGGCTATACGACATCGCGTGGGGCGAACACCGGCAGCGGTTGCGCGACTGGATCAACCGCGCCTGCGAGCTGGCACACGAACGCGGCTTGAAGGTGTACCTCGCGTTGTGGGAGCCGCGCATCCCGGCGGAGGCGTGGGGCACGTTCCCGGTCGAGTGGCACGGCCGGGGCGGCTACGACAACGCGCCGCACAACTCCATCTCGTGGTGTCTCGGTCATCCCGAAGCGCGCGCCGCGTTTCAGCAAATGGCGACGGAGGCGTTCGCCGCCGTGCGCGGGTTGGACGGTTTGAAGATGGGCACGCACGACAACGACGCCCACTTCTGCAACGCGGCTTGTCCCCGCTGCCGGGAACTCGCGCCCGCCGCGCAATACGCCACGTTGTTCCAAAGCCTGCTAAACGCCGCCGACGCTGCCCAGCTGCACCGGCCCGATTTCGATTACGTGCTCTACACGTGGTGGTGGGGCAAGGATGCCGTGGACTCGGTGGCGAACTTGATGGGCAACCGGCGTGTGACGGTGTTGAGCCGCAGCACGCAGAAGCTCCCGCAGTATTGGAAAGGGAAAGAACTCGGGCGCGTCTTCGACCTCGCGCTCGGGGTCGAGGGGATCAGCCGGGAATTCCTCACTGAGACTGCCGCCGCTCACCGGCGTGGTTGGGCGATGACGGACATGACAGCGTTCGGGCACGCCTTTGAGTATTTCTGGCTGCCCTACACGCCCGCCCCCCACCGGGTGGCCGAACGCATTGCCCACCTGCGCGCCGCCGGTGCCGCTGCCTGGTTCGACTACGATTGCGGCGGAATCTACCCCGGCATCAACGCCGAGATCATCCGCCACGACAGTCCGGAGCCGCAGAATCTCGTCGAGCGCACACTGACCACGCTTTACCCGGCCGAGGAGATTGCCGGGGCCAAAGCCGCGTACGAGTTGGCCGAGGCCGCTCTCGCTGCGCGGCCGATTGCGTTCAACACCGATGACATCATGAACTTGTCTGGCCGGGGGATGTTCGAGCTCAGCATCGCGCTGCCGTTTGAACCGACCGACATCACGCTGCTCGACCAAGGTCACCGCGTCTTATTCTTCGCCCCGGCCAACTTCCTCACCCCGTCCAGCATCCCGACGTTGCGCGAAATGTTTACCGCCAGCGCCGACCTGTGGCAAAGAGCCTCCGACCGCATCGCCATGCTGCGCGGTCAGGGCACGTGGGCGCAAGCCGGTCTGCCGTGGGAGAAGAAAGTCTTCCGCGCTCACGCGTTGGCGACCGCCAGCGCGTGCCGGTACATCGAGATGGGAAGCTATCGACTCGCACGAGCGCGTGGCGAGATGACGCCGGCCGAGGAGTGCTCCCGGCTGCTCCCCTTGCTGCGGGCCGAGCTGGTCGCCGCCGAGGAATTTGCCGGGCTGTGGCGTCAGGACCGCCGGCTCTTGGACAATCCGCACTGGCGCCTCCCGCGCTTCGTCCAAGCCTGCATCCCGTGGGTCACCATTGACCAGACCGACCCGTTCACTACCAAGCTCACCCACACGCGCGCCAAGATCGCCTCCCTCGAACGTGGTACAGGCCTCGACGCCGTCCCTTTGTGGGGCGCTGGTAACGCTCGCAGCCGGTAGATTCGTCAACTTGCCAGCCGTCCCTCTCGCTGGTATAGGTTATCTCGCACCCGGTGGAGGGATGGCCGAGTGGTTTAAGGCGGCGGTCTTGAAAACCGCTAGGCTCGCAAGGGTCTCGGGGGTTCGAATCCCTCTCCCTCCGCCATCTCGGTGAACGCGAATCGGCCAAACGCCTGAAAAATAAAGTGGCGGAGAGGGAGGGATTCGAACCCTCGATGGACCGTGAGGCCCATACTGGTTTTCGAGACCAGCCCGTTCAACCGCTCTGGCACCTCTCC
>OMJI01000044.1 GCA_900299315.1 Verrucomicrobiota bacterium
AAGCCAGCGGCGACGTAGAACGCGACTTGCAGGTAGAAGAGCCACCGGTATCCGGGGATGAGCGCGTTGGTGACGAAGACAATCAACATGAGAAACGGCGCAAGCCACCGGAGTACTTTGTGTGACCAGAACGCAAACGAGATCCAGCCTCGCCAAGGCAGCAGCAATCGCCAGCAAGTCGCCAAAGCCCGATAGTCGCCGGTGCCGATGCGGACTTTCCGACGGAACTCGGCTTCGACATGCGGCGAGGCTTCCTCGTGCGCGATGGCTGCCGGTTCGTACACGCCGAAGCTGCCGTGTTCATAGACGCGCACCGGCCAGATGAAGTCATCAATCTGAATCACGTCCGACCGGAGCGGGTGGAACAAGTTTCTGCGGAGCGCGTATATCCCGCCGTTGGCGCCGAGGACGACGCCGAGGTCGTCTTCGCGTTGTTTGATCCAGGTTTCGTATTTCCAGTAAGCGTCGTCGGTGTTGATGCCGGTGGCGCTGCGGAGTAGCAGTCGCCCGGAAACTGCGCCGACCCGGTCGTCAGCAAAGTGGCGGGCCATCAGCCGCAACGAGTCCGGCTCCCAGAACGTGTTGGCATCCGTCAGCGCGATGATGTCGCCGGTGGCTTGGGGGACGAGCGTGTTGATGACGGCGGTCTTGCCTTGATGAGTGTCGAACGGAAAGAATCTGATCCGGGGATTGCGCGCCACACGTTCCCGGATAATCTCCCGGGTGCGATCAGATGAACAATCATCGCCGAGCATCAGTTCCAACTTCTCGGCCGGGTAGTCGAGCGCCTCGAAGCTATCAATCCGCTGCGCGATGTGTTTCTCCTCGTTGTGGAGGGAAATGATCATCGTCACCGTCGGCCGGTAAGAATCATCGGCGCGGTGACGCCGGCGCAACTGCCGCACGACGGGGCCAAGAATGACGAGAAGCGGGAAGTAGCCCAGATACGTGTAGGCCAACAACCCGAAGGCGATCCAGAAGGCGAGTTCCATTACCGGGCGAAGAAGGCGCGCACGGTCGCGGCGACGTATTCCAGCTGCTCGCCGGTCAGTTCGGGATAAATCGGCAGCGACAAGGATTCGGCGGCAGCGCGTTCCGCTTCGGGGAAGTCGCCGGCTTTGTAGCCAAGAGAGGCGAAGCACTTCTGGAGGTGGAGGGGAACCGGATAGTAAATCTCCGTGCCGATGTTCGCCTTGGTCAGATGGTCGCGCAAGGCATCGCGCTGCGCAGTCCGAACGGTGTATTGGTTGTAGATGTGGTAGCAGTCCGCACTGGCGACCGGTGTGACGAGTCCGGGGATGCCTTTGAGAAGTGCGTCGTACCGGCTCGCGTTGCGGCGGCGACCTTCGTGCCAGTTGTTGAGATGTTTCAGTTTCACGAGCAGTACGGCGGCTTGAAGCGTATCCAACCGGCTGTTTACACCCAACAGCGAGTGGTAGTACTTCGGCTTGGACCCGTGGACGCGCAGGATGCGCAACTTCTCGGCAAGAGCTGGGTCATTCGTCGAAAGCGCTCCGCCATCGCCCACGCCGCCGAGATTCTTGGAGGGAAAGAAACTGAACGTCCCCATCGCGCCGAGCGTGCCGGCTTGCTTGCCCTTGTACTTCGCGCCGATCGCCTGCGCAGCGTCCTCAATCACCGGAATCCCCAGAGCCAAGATCGGATCCAAATCCGCACACTGCCCGAAGAGATGCACCGGGATTACGGCGCGCGTTCGATTTGAGACTTTGGACTTTAGACTTTGGACGCTGATGTTGAAGCTGACTGGGTCAATGTCGGCGAAGACGGTCTTCGCCCCCAACCGGGCAATCGCACCGACCGTTGCGAAGAAGGTATGCGGCGTCGTGATGACCTCGTCGCCCGGCCCGATATCCAGCGCCATTAACGCCAGCAACAACGCATCCGATCCCGACGCGCACCCGATCACATCCTTAGCCCCGGTATACCCCGCCAGCGCACACTCCAATTCGCCGACCTCCGGTCCGAGAATGTATTTCCCATCGCGGAGCGCCTTGAGCGTGGCGGCTTCCAGTTCGTTTTGAATCGTTGCGTACTGCGCCTTGAGGTCGAGGAGGGGGACTTTCATGTCAGTTAACAGTGAACAGTGAACGGTTGGAGGTGGAGGGTTAGCGTCGGACTTTAGACCTTGGACATTAGACAGTAGACTGAAGACTCACTACTGACGACTGATTACTGAAGAATGATAGGCTCGGGGTAGATCGCGATGCCCTCGGTGTTAATTTTTTCCAAGAGGCGGGGATTGGCCGTTTGCTCGACTTGGATGACATCGAGTTCGTAGATGAGGGGGGCGGATTCGAGCGCGTCACAAAGATCAAACCATTCGCGCGGTGAAACTTGGGGGGCGGAGACAGCCAGGTCAAGATCGGAACTTCGGCGCGCAGAACCGGTGGCGCGGGAGCCAAACACCCGGACGCTTGCGACGGCAGGAAACCGGTGGAAGACCGCGCGCAGGGCGGCAATATCTCGTGATCGCAGGTCCATGGAGGATTTACTCCCAAGCCAGAGATTGGATGCGCTGCGTCATTTGTGCGAGCAAGCGCATGTAGTCTTGCACGACGTGGTGGTAAATCTGGCCGGCCAAGGCTTCGTCATACGCGTGACTGGTCAGGTTGCGCTCAGCGAGCATTTGCAGCCATACATCGGCTTCTTCTGTGGTGGGAATGAGTCCTTCGGTAAACGCTTTCTTGAAAGTTGACCGGGGACTACCGCATTCCAATCCATGGTGTTCCAGATAAAGCTGAAGTGTTTTCCACGTAAGCTCAAACGTGAACTCAAAACGCTGGATCACGGCGTCCCGAACCAGAGAGGATTCCGGCTGGTGGATTGCCTCGTCCAATCGCGCGAGCGCGTTCGCTAACTCGGCGCGGCGTTCGTTGAAGCGTTGCAGGCTCATGACGGGATTTTAACCGCGGATGGCACGGATGTCACGGATGGAGGAATTATTTACCTCGAAAAGCACGAAAGACACGAAAGGGGCGAAGGCGGATGGGGATTGTGAAATGGGAATGGCGAAATCGTGGAAGTTACGCTGGCGTAATGGTTAAGAATTGTCAGGGCGCAGAGTTAGAGTGTTTGGTGATAGGTCGGATGGGTTTGTGGATCGGCTCTGACATTACCACGGCATGTGTCTCAACTTTAGGAATTCATGTCGGAAAATAGAGAATGTTTGTTCTGAACTTGGCGATGCGTCCTGATGAATTCGTGGTCCGCCCGAAAAATTTTGGGGGACAGTCGATAATTCATGGAGGTCACCACGAAGGTTGGGAGATCGTTGTCACTACTTTGTAGAAGGAGACGGAGACCATCGAGATGAGGAACGAAACTTAGGTGACGGTTTCTGCAAGAGCTGCGCTGAGTAGGGGCTTGGACTGACAGCCAGAGAAAGTTACACGGT
>OMJI01000045.1 GCA_900299315.1 Verrucomicrobiota bacterium
CGAGATTTCTGACATTGTGGCATAGAGCGGCGGCTATGATCGGGAGGGCTGCATTTGGCAACCATCGTGCCGGCAGTCAATTCCGACGATAGAATTGATCGTGGCACCTCCATTGCTCAGCTTCAGTACGCAACTGTGGCCAACGCTGTGTCGTGAGCTAATCCGAGTTCGGGTCGCTCGTGGAAAAATCGCGCGCTGGCCGGCTGCGATGAGGTGTTATGATTCAACAGCAAGCTGACGATCAGGCCAAACAGCAGTCCCCTTCCACACCCCGCCTGACCACACACGTTCACGACGCAGTCATTCGCCTCGCCGGTAATTCCCAAGACGGCATCCAAGTCATCGGTGGTTTTCTCGCGCGACTGGCCGGGCGCACGGACAAAGACGTGATGACGTACATGACGATTCCCGCCACCATCTCCGGCGGGGCGAGCATCTACCAAGTGCGACTCGGGACGGGCGAGATCCTCAGCGCGGGCGATGACGTCGATGTACTCGTGGCGTTCTACCAGCACTCGTACAACGAGCACATCCACACGCTCCGCGACGGCGGTTTGTTGATTTACGATTTGGACCAAGTCCAGCCGGCGGCGGACGACACCCGGCACCGCGCCATCGGCGTTCCGATTACCAGCCTGACAGTGGAGGCCATCGGCGGCACGGCGAAGGACAAGGGCAAAAACATGTTCGTGCTCGGGTTGCTGACGCGGCTCTTCGACCTTGACCGGCCCAAGCTCGAACAGATGCTGCTCCGTCATTTCGAGAAGAAAGGCGAAGACGTCGTGCGCAGCGTCTCGGACGCTTTCAGCGCAGGGTACGGATACGATATCGGCAAGTTCACCGAGATTTACCACTTTGAATCCACCGCCACCTCGGCGTCGCCCCGGGTGGTCATGGACGGCAACCAAGCCATCGCGTACGGCGCCATCACGGCCGGAGTCCGGTTCGGCGCGAGCTATCCCATCACACCGGCCACGACGATCATGGAAATTCTCCGCGCCGAGTTTCCGAAGTACGGCGGCACGCTCGTGCAAGCCGAGGACGAACTGGCCGCCATCGCCGAGGCTTGCGGGGCGTCGTATGCCGGTAAGCTCGCGGTGACGAGCACGTCAGGCCCCGGCTTGTCGCTCAAGTCGGAAGCGCTCGGCTGGGCGGTGATGGCAGAGATCCCGGTGCTCATCATCGACGTCCAGCGCGGCGGCCCGGCCACGGGCTTGCCGACGATGGTGGAGCAATCCGATTTGAACATCGCCTGCACCGGGACGCACGGCGACGCGCCGCGCATCGTGCTCGCGCCGGCATCGGTGGAAGATTGTTTCTACACGACCGTCGAGGCGGTCAAGCTGGCCAAGCAATACAGTTGCCCGGTCATCGTGCTCAGCGATCAGGCGCTTGCCACGCGCGTCGAGGCATGGGCGATGCCGGACTTGCCGGCGTTGATGAGCGACCTCACGCCCGATCTCAAGCCGGTCGGCCCGGACTTCAAGCCGTATCGGGTCACGGAGGACGGGATTGCGCGGCACGCCCCGCCGGGCACGCCGGTGGTGGACGGGAAATTCCCGATCGTCACCGGCCTAGAACATAACGAAGCCGGTCATCCCAATGCCCAGCCCGCGAATCACGCCCAGATGATCGCGAAGCGCCGTCGGAAGCTGGAGTTGCTGGCGTCACGCCTGCCCAAAGCCACGGTGCACGGGCCCGCCGAGGGCGATGTGTTGCTGGTCGGCTGGGGCTCGACGCAGGGACCGATTCGCGAAGCCGTCGCGAAGGCGCGCGCGGCGGGCCAGAGCGTCAGCGCGTTGCATCTGCGGTACATCATGCCGTTCCAGCCGGGGATTCAGGAAATCCTGGATGGCTTCCGGCACGTGTTCGTCGTGGAGATGAACGACCAGGATCAATTCGGCCGCGGCCAGCTCGGCGCGCGGTTGAAGTCGGCCTTCAACCATCCCGACATCCGCGGCATCACGAAGACCGAGGGGTTGTCGTTCAAGGTCCGGGAAATTTTGCAGCAGGTCGAGGCCAAGTTGGCCGCGTCCGCCAAGGAGTCAGCATGAGTACCACTGCCGATATCGCCATCCAGCCGAAGTACACTCGCAAGGAACTGACCGGTGCCCAGCCGACTTGGTGCCCGGGTTGTGGCGACTTCAGTATTCTCTCGGTGTACTTGAAGTTGATGGAGAAACGGCAGGTGCCGCTCCAAAACATCATTAGCGTGTCCGGCATCGGCTGCTCGTCGCGGTTTCCGTATTTCGTGAACGCCCACGGCGCGCACTTCCTACACGGCCGGGCGTTGCCGTTTGCGTCCGGCATCTCGCTGGCGCGGCCGGACTTGCATGTGTTCGTGTTTACCGGCGATGGCGACGCCCTGTCCATCGGCGGCAACCACCTCGACCACGCGGCACGCAAGAACGTGAAGCTGACCTGCGTCATCATGGACAACTCGGTGTACGGCCTGACGAAACACCAGACCTCGCCCACGTCGCCGGTGGGATTCCGTTCCAAGACCGACCCGACCGGCTCGCACGACCGCCCGGTCAACCCGATGAAGAAGCTCATCGCGGCCGGCGCCACTTTCATTGCCCGCACCAATTCTCACCAACCAAACCACGTCCTCGAAATGATGGACAAGGCCATCGACCACGATGGGTTTTCGGTGATCCACTGCCTCAGCGAGTGCGCCCAGTTCTATCCCGGTGCCTTCGACAAAACGAACCCGCGCCGGGGCGGGAGCTATCCGCTGGTACCGGATTCCCACGATGTCACGGACGAGGTCGCGGCCTACAAGCTCGCCACTGAACCTTTCCCCGGCTATTTCGGCGTTTTCTACCAGACCAAAATACCCACCAAGAACGCCAACGAAGCCAAACTCATCGCCACCGCCCAAGAAAAAGCCGGTCACGCCACTCCGTTGGAGTTGATGACCAAAACACTCCGGCAGTTCTGCTGAGCGGGGCCGACTCCGCGCGTGATTGCGGGTTGACACTTGGCCTAGGAGTGAAAGAATACAGCCATGAAGACTTTCACGGCCGTCGTCGAGCGCGACCCGGTAACGGGTTTATTGGTCGGATACGTCCCAGGCTTTCCGGGGGCCCACTCCCAAGCGGCCACACTCGATGAGCTTAACGCCAATCTCCGTGAAGTGATCGCCATGCTCCTCGAAGACGGAGACCCGCGACTCGAAGCCGAGTTCGTCGGCACCCAGAACGTCGCCGTGGCGTGACCATGGGGTCGATTCCTGTCCTCAAACCGAATGAGGTGTGCCGCCTTCTGGAGAGACTGGGTTTCGTGGCTGTACGCCAGCGGGGTTCGCACATTCAGTACCGGCATCCCGACGGAAGAGGCACAACCGTTCCCCTTCACAAGGGTCGTGATATTGCGCCGCCATTGCTCCGCCAGATTGCACGCGACATCGGTTTCACCGCTGAGGAGCTCGTGGCACAGCGATGAAATGTTCTGACTGAGGACGCTCCGGCAGTTCTGCTGACGGGACTTAGAGCGGCAATTTAGGTCTCCTAACGGCACGATTGGTCTCTGTGTTTTCGTTCTGAATACTGCCGCTAGGGTTGCGTCTGAGAGTTGATTGACCATGAGGCGGGTATTTGCTACAACCTTCAACGCGAGCCCCCACCGGGGGGTGATTCTAGAACCAGAGACCTTTGTGCCTGAAACCGCTTTAATCGAACCACCGGCTGTGCGCCCCGCACCGGTAACCCTTACGCAAGTACCGGCGGAGCGCGTGTCGCTCGACGGAAAATTCTTCCGCATCGGCGGCCAGAAGTTTTGCCCGAAAGGCGTAACCTACGGGCCGTTCAAGCCGGACGCGATCGGCTGCACGTTCCCGACGCCGGAGCGGACGGCGCGCGACTTTGAATTGATCCGGCAGCTCAACGCGAATTGCATCCGCGTCTATCACGTCCCGCCCCGGTGGTTCCTCGACTTGGCGCAGGAGCACGGCTTGAAGGTGTTGGTGGATTACTACTGGCCGAAGCACACCTGCTTCCTCGACGACGCCGACACAGTCGCTGAGGCGCGCCGCACGACCCGGCAGGTGGCGGAGGCGATCAAGGGACACCCGGCCGTGTTCGCGATGACGCTGGCGAACGAAATCCCGCCGGACATCGCCCGCTGGTACGGCGCGAAACGGATTGCCGGGTTCCTCGACGAGCTAGCCGCCATCGTGAAGGAAGTGGACCCGCAGCGACTCGTCACCTTTGCGAATTTCCCGCCGACGGAGTTCATCCAGCCGAGCGGCATCGATTTCTTCAGCTTCAACGTCTATCTCCACGACCAGAAACCGTTCAACAACTACCTCGACCGGCTCCAGAGCATTGCCGGCGAGAAGCCGCTCATCCTCACCGAAATCGGCATGGACTCGATGCGCGAAGGCGAGGAGGCCAAGGCGAAGTTTCTCAGCGGCCACATCGAGATCGCGTTTCGCGCGGGGCTGGCCGGGATGTTCATCTTTGCGTTCACGGACGACTGGCATACCGGCGGGCACCAGATCGAGAACTGGTTCTTCGGCCTGACCGACAAGGATCGCAAACCGCGCGGCGCCTACCACGCGGTCGCCGAGCAATACAAACGCGCGCCCTATTTCCCGCTGGCGTCGTACCCGAAAGTCAGCGTCGTTGTCGCCAGCTACAACGGCGGACGCACACTGCCGGCCTGTCTCGATTCGTTGCGCCACGTCAATTACCCGAACTACGAAGTCATCCTCGTCGACGACGGTTCAACGGACAACACGCCGCAGATCGCCCGGCATTACCCCGAAGTCCGCGCCATTCACCAGGAGAACAAAGGTCTCAGCGAAGCCCGCAACGTCGGCATCTGCGCGGCGACCGGCGAGATTGTGGCGTTCACCGACAGCGATTGCGTGGTGGATGATGACTGGCTCTACTATGTCGTCGGCGATTTGTTGAAGACCGACGCGGCGGCGATTGGCGGACACAATTTTCCCCCGCCGGAAGACAACGCGATTGCCGGCTGTGTGGCCGTGGCCCCGGGCGGCCCGGCGCACGTCATGTTGAACGACCGCGACGCCGAGCATATCCCGGGTTGCAACATGGCGTTCTGGAAATGGGCGCTCGACGAGATCGAAGGCTTCGACCCGATCTTCCGCGCGGCCGGTGACGATGTCGATGTGTGCTGGCGGTTGCTCCAGCGTGGCAAAAAGATTGCGTTCTCGCACTCGGGCTTCGTCTGGCACTACCGGCGCAACTCGGTCGAGGCGTACGTCAAACAGCAGACCGGCTATGGCGTCGCCGAGGCGCTGTTGCGGCACAAGCACCCGGAATATTTCAACTCACTCGGCGGCATGCGCTGGAAAGGCCGGATCTACAGCGCGGCCAAGATCACGAGCGTCTTTGGGCGCAGCGTGATTTACCACGGCGTATTCGGCAGCGGTTTGTTCCAGACGATGTACGCGCCGCAACCGATTGGCTTGGTGACGTTCCTGACCAGCCTCGAATGGCACGTCGTCGTCACGCTCGGTTCGTTCCTGCTGACCGCCATCTGGTTCGCGCTCTGGCCGTTGCCGGTGCTCTCGCTGCTGGGCAGCTTGACGGTGGCGGCGGTGGCCGGGGCGAAGGTGGAGATTGCACCGAAGCAGAAACGCTGGTGGTCGCGTCCGCTGGTCGCGTGGCTCTACCTCGTCCAGCCGGTCGTGCGGAGCTGGCCGCGGTTTGCCCGCCGGCTCGTGAAGACTCGGACCCCACCGGAGAAGCGCGCGGCGGTCCGGCAGTTGTCGAAGAACTACGGCTGGCTCGGCTCCAAGCACACGGTTCATTACTGGAACGAAGCCGAGATTGAGCGGTTCACATTCCTGCAGAAGTTGCTCGATATCCTCGACCGCGATCAGTGGCAGGCCCGGACGGACAGCGGCTGGGACGAGTATGACGTCACGATTTTTGGCGACCGGTTCAGCCACGTGGTCGTCCACACCGTCGCGGAAAACCACGGCGGCAAGAAGCGACTGTTGCGCGGCAAGCTGGAGGCGCACTGGACGTTGCTGGCGCGCGGCACGTTCATCGCCACGGTGGCGGTGGCGGTGCTGTTCTATCACGCGACGGGCGACCGGCTGTGGGCGCTGCCGATTTTGGCGGCAATCCCGTTGGTGGCCGGCTACCTGCACTTGCGCGCCACGCGGACGCTGCGGCTCGGCGTCGCGCTGCTCGATCTTTCCGCCAAGGAACTCGAATTGATCAAGCTGAAGGCCCCGAAGAAGTTCGAGAAGCCGGCCTGACCGGAACTGCTCGCGCCGGTGCGGCCGGATTGGTAAGAATGCTCCCCGCATGAAGAGCACGCCGACCTCCCTCCGCCAGCTTTGGCCGCACGTGCGTCCCTTTCTCTGGGCGGAATCCCGGCTGACCATCTTTGGTTTGGTATTCAGCCTGTTGTCGATCGCGAGCGGTCTGCTTCTGCCATGGCCGATGCAGGTGATCGTGGACAACATCCTCATTGGCTCGAAGCCGATGCCGGCGTGGCTGCAATCGATTACAACCGACCGGGGCTGGGCCTTGGCGGTGGTGTGTGTGGGATTGCTGCTGATTCATCTCGCCCGCGGAGCGCTGAGCGCGTGGGGGACAGTCTATCTCGTCCGGGCGGGACTGCGGATGATGCACGGGCTGCGCTGCCGCCTCTATGAGCACTTGCAACGGCTGGGACTGGTGTTTCACGACAACCGGGCGGTCGGAGAATCGACCTACCGGGTGACGGGCGACACGTTTTCGATCCAGACGTTGTTCAACGGCGGCCTAATCCCGCTAATCACGTCAGTGCTGACCTTGATCGGCATCATGATCATCATGCTGCGGTTCGACTTCGTGCTGACCCTGTTGGCGCTGGGCGTCGCGCCGTTGCTGGTCATCTCGATGCGCCTGTTCAACCGCCGCATCGCCGCCACGTCCATCGAGTACCACGAGCACGAGGGCAAAGTGAGCGCGGTGACGCAGGAATCGCTCGCGGCCATCCGCACGGTGCAGGCGTTTGCCCGGGAGGCGGACGAAAGCCGGCGGTTCGAGACCCACGCGGCGGCCAGCGTGGAGGCGAATGTGCGGATGACCCAGTCGCAGGTGTACTCGTCGTTCGTGGTCGGGGCGATTACCGCCTTGGGGACGGTGGCGATGACGTGGGTTGGCGGCGAACGCGTGCTGACTGGTCGGCTCAGCGTCGGTGAGCTGCTCGTCTTCATCAGCTACGTCGGTATGTTGTACGGGCCGTTGAACACGATGAGCAGCCTGAGTAACACCGTTCACGGCGCACTCGGCCGGCTCGGACGGGTGGTGGAGATACTCCGGATTCATCCTACCATCGAGGACAAACCGCAGGCGCGCGCGCTGACAAGCTGCCGGGGCGAAGTGCGATTTGAGAACGTCGTGTTCGGTTACAATTCCGACAAGCCGGTACTCCGCGGGATCAATTTCGAGGCGCGCCCCGGCCAGATGGTGGCGCTTGTCGGCGCCAGCGGGGCCGGCAAGACGACGTTGCTGAGTTTGCTGCTGCGGTTTTATGACCCGCAGGAAGGCCGGGTACTGGTCGATGGCGCGGACGTGCGCGAGTTCCAGTACCGGTCGTTGCGCCGGCAAATCAGCATCGTGCCGCAGGAGCCGATTCTGTTCTCCTCCAACATCGCCGAGAACATCGCCTACGGCCGACCGGAGGCGACGCCCGACGAGATTCGCGCGGCCGCCCGGCAGGCGGAGGCGCACGGATTCATCGAGGCGCTGGAACACGGCTACGAAACCACCGTGGGCGAGCGCGGCGCGAAGTTGTCCGGTGGTCAACGCCAACGGCTCGCGCTGGCCCGGGCGTTCCTGAAAAACTCACCCATCCTGATGCTCGATGAGCCGACGGCGGCGCTCGATGCCGAGACGGAGGCGGCGGTGTTGCGGGCGCTCGACCGGTTGCGGCAGGGGCGCACGGTGTTTGTGGTGGCGCACCGGCTGTCGACGGTCCGGGCGGCGGAGCTGCTGCTGGTAATGCACGAGGGCCAGATTGTGGAGCGCGGCCGGCACGACGAGCTGATCCAGCGCGGCGGACATTACGCCCGGCTTTGCGAGCTGCAGTTCGGCGGGGCGACGACGTGAGCCGCCCCATTGCCATCTACACGAGCTACAACATCCGGTACCCGCTCGGCGGACACGTGCTGGCCGAGTTGCATCACATCGTTGGCTTGCAGCGGTTGGGCTACGAGGTGTGGGTGGTGGAGGAGCACGGGACAGCCTATCACCCGTGCTACGACCCCGAGCGCAATGAGATGACCGATGACCCGTCTTACGGCATTCGCGCGCTGCGCGACGTGTTGCGTCCGCACGGTCTGGAGGACAATTGGTGTTACGTGAACAAGGACGGCGATGGACTGGGGATTTCCCGGGCGCGCCTGCGCGAGTTGTGCCGGGAGTCCGCAGTGCTCTTCAGCCGGGCCGGGGTGAACTGGCCGGACGAATTCGCCGAGTGCCGGACGCGGATCTTCATCGACACCGATCCCGGCTTCACGCAGTTCGGCATGGCGCCGACGCCCAACCGGTCCCAGTCGAACTACGCCTCGCCGTGGGATTTTCAATTTCACTTCACCTATGGCGAGCGGCTCGGTCAGCCCGATTGTCCCATCCCCACCCACGGCCTGAACTGGCAACCGACCCGGCAACCCATCGTCTTCGATCTCGTGCCACGGCGGTTCACACCGGACGCCAAGTATTTCACCACGGTGATGAGTTGGAGTTCCCGGAAACCGATCGTCTTTCGCGGCGAGGAGTACGGGCAGAAGGATATCGAGTTTCGCCGGATCATCGACCTCTCGCGCCGGTGCGGTCAGATTTTTGAACTGGCGGTGGCCGGGCCCCGGGTGCCTTGGGATGAAATCCGCAACGCCGGCTGGCGCACCGTACCGGGCACGGACGCCACGAAGACCGTGGCGCGCTACAACGAGTTCATCGCGGAGTCGCGCGGCGAGTTCAGCGTGGCGGTGAATCTGGAAGTTAAGGCGCGCACCGGCTGGTTCAGCGACCGGACCGCGGCGTACCTGGCGGCCGGCAAGCCTGTGATCGTGCAGGACACCGGGTTCTCAGAGTTTCTGCCGTGCGGCCGGGGGTTGTTTGCATTTCAGAATGCGGATGACGTGGTGGCAGCGGTGGAGGAAATCCAGCGCGACTATGCCGGTCACTGTGAGGCCGCCTACGAAGTGGCCCAGAACTTTTTCGCGGCGGACAAGGTCCTCGGTGACGTGTTGGCCCGGTGCGGTCTGCCTCACCGCAACCCGACGGCCGCCAGCAACTGACCCAGCACCTGCCGGTAATCAAAGTGCGCGCAGACCCAATCGCGCGCCGCGGCGCAATGCGCCGCGTAATCGGCTTGCAGGGCTTCCACCGCCGCACACACGCCGGCAGTGTCTTGAAACGCGAAGATACCGCGGCCGGTCGGCAACAGCTCGCTGAAGCCGGTGTCCTGCACGATGGCGGGTTTGCCGCAGGCGAGGTACTTGAGAGTGCGTTCACTGAACCAGCCGGTGCGCGCCTTGACGTAGCCGTTCTTGGCGAAGCTGAATTCACCCCGGGACTGGCCGATGTAGCCGAGGTACTCCTTCGCCAACCCGGTCACGCTGCCAGCCGGCCGCGTGTGCCAGCCGGCCGCCTGCAGCTTTTCCAGCGGCGCGGCCTTGCCGCCCAATGCCAGTTCGAACACAGCCCCGGCCTGCTGCGGCAGATCGAGGAAGCGGAGGACCTCGACGTCTTTTTGCCCGTACGTTTCCCCGTTGTGGGTGACGGCGCCGTACGCGTCCCAACTCATCACGGTGGTGAACAGCGGTGCGTCGGGAGTGAACTGCGGTGTATAACGGTCGGCGATTAGCGGCCACCGGGTCGGGCGCCACTTCAAACCGTGCAGCGGCACCGGGCAGCCGGGAGCGTGCAGCAATTCGCCGAGGGAGAAATGGTGTTGGAAATCCCAAGGCGATGCGAACCCCGGTTGCGACGGCGTGGGCCGCGCCGGCATCCGCAACTGGGTGAAGACCGGGTCGGTATCGATGAAAACGCGTTGCCGGCATTCGCGAAACTCCTCCACCCACGTCGTCGCCGCGACGCTGAGCAGGAGCTCGGCTTCGGCACACCACTGGCGCAACTCGGATTGGCTCAGGCCGAAATACTGGTCGTTGGGCGCGACGTAGCACCAGTGCCGCAGGCCGGCTCCCGCAAACAAATCCTGCAGCACCCGGATCCCGTACCGGGGATCATCCGTCATCGTGCGCCGGTCGGCGTCGTAACACGCCTCGGGCCAGCCGTGGTGCTCGACGAACAGGACGTCGTAGCCCAGCCGGTGGAGTCCGATCAGGTAATCCAACTGGCTCAGGGCGTTCCCGGCTTGCGGGTAGCGCACGATGTAGCCGGCGACAATCGCTTTCGGCTTAACCGGAGAGTTCATCGAGGAGTTGGTCGAGGACGCGGCGCGCGTCGAAATATTCCTCCGCCAGCCGGCGGGCGGCGCGGCGATGATTCTCGTAATCACCAGCGACCCGGTCGAGTGCGGCAGCGGCTTCGTCGAGAGTGTGGAAAGCGAGCAAGCCTAGGCCGGTGGGATATACCTTCGCCCACGCGGTATCCTGCAACACGCAGGGTCGGCCCAACGCGAGATAGCAGGCCGACCGGCAACTGAACCAGCCGCTGCGGGATTTGACGTACCCTTCCTTCGCGACGCTCCACTCGCCCTTCGACGCGGCGAGGTAATCCCGGTACGTCCACGGGTCCGGCAGCTTCTCGTCGGGCTCGACAATCTGCCAACCCTTTGCGAGCAACAAGTCGGTGGGCCGTTTCTTGCCGGGGCCAAGGCCGCAGGCGAGTTCGATCTTCTGCGAGGTGCGAGCCGGGAGGTCGAAGAATTTGCCGAACTCCACGTCCTTCTGGCCCCACGTCTCGCCGCCGTGAGTCACCGGCTTGTAGGAAACCCAGTTCATGACCGTGGTCCAGTAATCGCGGTGCGGCGCGGTGCTGAAAGGAAACCAGTCGAGCACGACCGGCTGACGCGTAGTGCGCCAACGCAAGCCGAGCGTCGGGATCCGGCAATCCGGTTGGCCGATGTTCTCGGCGAAGCTGAAATGGAAATTGTGGGTGCGGAGGACATCCGGCTTGAAGTTGACCTGCGTGAAAAGTGGGTCGCTGTCGAGGAAGACGCGCCGGGGGATGGCGGCATAGGCCGGGCGCATCCAGCCGCAGCCGGAGATGTTGAGGAAGACGTCTGCATCGCGGCAAAACGCCAGCAGGTCCGCCTCAGGCCGGCCGTGGTGCGAGCCGTTGGCGCCGTTGCGGTAGGTCCACTGGTCGCCGAGGTTGAGCCGCTCCATCACCGTGCGGAGGTAGTTCACGTTGTAACTGCAGTCGTCCGTGATCGTCGCCTTGATGGGGTCGTACGGCCAGATTTCGGTGTCTTCCAGATACCAGACGTCGTGACCGAGTTGCTGGAGCCCGGCCACGTACTGGAGGTAATCCCACGCCACGCCACCGAAGGCGTATTGCCCGACCAGCCCGGTGACGATGATGCGCATGGGAGCTACAGCGAGTTGAGAATCTCAGCGGCGGTCTTCTCGATCTTGTCGATGCGGAAGCGGAGCTTGCCGGCTTCGTCATCGGCTTCGAAGCTGGCGCCGACCGGCTTGTTGAGCATCGCTTGGGCGAAGGCGGCCGGGTAGCTGATGATGTTGCGGGCCGGGTCGCCGTCCCACGCGCCGAGGATGTGATAGGTGAGGGTCTTGCCGGAATCGAGGTCGGTCAGGGTGACGGTAGTGCCGATCTGGACGGTGTCGGTGTTGACCTCGGCGAAGTGGGTCGGTTGCGCTTTGCGGAGTTGGTATTCCAACTCGCCGCGGCGGCGGAAGAG
>OMJI01000046.1 GCA_900299315.1 Verrucomicrobiota bacterium
CACGTCGCCCGCGCGCGCCATTCCCGCCCCGACCGGGCGCGCGGACTCGCACAAGCCAATCCCGGCCGTGTTGATGAACAACTGGTCGCAAGTCCCGCGCTCCACCACCTTCGTGTCGCCGGTGGCCACGACCACCCCGGCCTCGGTCGCCGCCGTTTGCATCGACGCGATGATCTTGCGCAGCTCCGTGACCGGCAGTCCTTCCTCCAAAATCAATCCCACGCTCAGGCACAGCGGCCGGGCGCCTTGCATCGCGAGATCATTCACCGTCCCGCACACCGCGAGCCGGCCAATGTCGCCGCCCGGGAAGAAGCACGGCTTCACGACGTAACTGTCCGTCGTGAACGCCAACCGCTGCGTCCCCACCGGCACCACCGCGCTGTCGTCGAGCGCTCGCAAGGCCGGGTTGTCGAACGCCGGCAGGACCAACTCCTCGACCAACTCGCGTGTCAGCGAGCCTCCACCGCCATGCGCCAACAAAATGCGCTCATGCCTCATCACCGCTCCCCCGCTCCCACCCCAACTCCTGCTCGTGCTCCTACTCGTACTCGTGCTCCTGCTCTTGCTCGACTCTCCGTGTGGAAAACTACCGAGCACGAGAAAGAGCAGGAGCACGAGCACAAGTAAGAGAATAGGTTCATTACGCGGCCACCTTCTGCTCGTACCGGTAATACGCGGCGCAGGTGCCCTCGCTGGAGACCATGCACGGACCAAACGGCGAAATCGGGGTGCAGGCTCTGCCGAAGAGCCGGCATTCCGGCGGGGTCAGCACTCCGCGCAACACGTCGCCGCAACCGCACGCGGGATTCACCTTCGCTTCCTTGAACGCCACGCCCAACGCCTGACACGCATCGTGCGCGGCGTACCGGGGCCGAATCGCAAGACCGCTGCCGGGAATCGTCCCGACCCCGCGCCAGCTCGCATCGCATTCCTCGAACACCTCAGCGAGGACTTGTTGCGCGACCCGGTTGCCCTGGGGCGTGACCGACCGGCTGTATTCGATTTCCACCTTTGCCACGCCGTCCGCGATTTGCTGGAGCAGCATCGCCACGCACTTCATCATGTCCCACGCCTCGAACCCGGCCACGACGCACGGCTTGTGGTATTGCGCGGCGATGAACTCGTACATCTGCGCCCCGGTAATCACGCTGACGTGGCCGGGACACAGGAAACCGTCGATGTTCACCTCGCGATCCTTCAACAACGCCTCCATCACGCGCGGCATCGTCTTGTGCGCGCAGAGCACCGAAAAATTCTTCACGCCATCGTGCGCGGCGGTCCAGATGTTCCACGCCACGGTCGGCGCCGTCGTCTCAAACCCCACGCCGAGGAACACGACTTGCCGGGAGGGAGATTCCTTCGCCAGCACCAACGCGTCGCTCGCCGAGTAAACGATCCGGATATTCGCACCGGCCGCGCGTTCCGCTTCCAGGGACGAGGTGCTCCCCGGCACGCGCAGCAAATCGCCAAACGTTGCCACGACCACACCGGGCCGCCGCGACAACTCGATGGCCGCGTCGATGAAGCTCGTGTCGGTCACGCAGACCGGGCAGCCGGGGCCGGAGATGAGTTTCACATTGGCCGGCAGCAACTGCCGCAAACCGGTGCGAAAGGCCACCATCGTGTGCGTCCCACACACTTCCATCAACCGCACCTCGCGACCGATGGACTTCGCCAACCGCGCCACCGTGGTCGTCAGGGTTTTCATGTCGGCACCTCCTGTAATTCCGTCGCTGCGCGAATCGCCGCCAGTTCTTCCACCTCCGCGCGATCCCACTTGTGAATCGCAAAACCGGCATGGATGAGCACGTAATCCCCGAGCCGGGCGTCCTCGATCAATGACACGTCCACTTCACGCAACGCGCCATCCACCGAGATCGTCGCCCGGGACTTCTCCAACTCCACAATCCGCGCCGGCACGGCTAAGCACATTTTGACCTCCCGCTCGCGGTCGTCCGCGCCAACGCGACTGCCGCTTGTCCCAACGCCAAACCGCCGTCGTTGACCGGCACCGCGGTGTTTGTGAAGACCTTGAACAGCCGCGACTGCAGCAACTCGACCGTGCGTTTGAACAGCAACTCGTTCTGGAACACCCCGCCGGACAGCGCGACCACATTCAATCCGCGCTGGCCGCGGATGTACCGGCAGACTTGCAGGACCGCCGCCGCCACGGTGTTGTGGAACTTTGCGGCGATCACGCTTGTCGGCACACCGGCCTTCCGCTCGGCAACGAGCTCACGGATGGCCGGGCCGAAATTCACAATCCACGGCCGCGGCCGGCCCATGATCTCAATCGAGTAGGAATCGGTGATGGCCGGGTTGGCGGCGGCTTCCAACCGGATCGCCACCTCCGCCTCGTAATTGGCCACGTTGCCAAGACCGAGAATCGCGCCCACCGCGTCGAACAACCGGCCCGCGCTGGAAGTTAGCGGCACATGGAAATCCGCCGCGATCATGCGTTCGATCAGGGCTGCACCCCGGTGGTGCACCGGTAGTTCTTCCGTGAACATCACGCTCGTCGCCATCCGCCACGGTTCCTCGACGGCCTTGTCGCCGCCCGGCAACGGGTACAGTTTGAAGTGGGCAACCCGCTCGAAATCCTCCCGGTCGGCCACCATGAATTCGCCGCCCCACACCGTGCCATCCGGCCCGTAGCCGGTCCCGTCCAGCGCCACGCCGATCACCGGCTCGTGCAGCCCGTGTTCCGCCATGACGCTGGCGATGTGCGCGTGGTGGTGTTGGACACCGACGAGTTTCACATCCGCCAACCGCTGGGCGTACTTGGTGGAGAGATATTCCGGATGCAGATCGTGCGCGATCACGACCGGCCTCGTCCGCAACAGCCGGTGCCACTCGTCGATCTCGCCCTGAAAATATTCGAGCGTCTGAAAATCCTTCAGGTCGCCGATGTGTTGGGACGGATAGGCCTGCCCATCGCGCACGACGCAGAATGTGTTCTTCAACTCGCCGCCGACCGCGAGCACCGCCGGGCTGCCCTCCGCAATCCGCAAGGCCCCGGGCACGTAACCGCGACCGCGCCGCAGGAATTGGCGTTGGCCGTTGACGACGCGAATCACCGAGTCGTCGCACTTGTGGACGATCTCCCGGTCGTGGAACAAAGCGGCGTCGGCGATGCCGCCGAAAATCCGGTCGAGCTCCGCTTCCTTGCTGACGATGGGCTCGTCGGTCACGTTGGCGCTGGTCATGACCAGCGCCGGGAACGCTTCCAGCAACAGGTGATGGACCGGCGTGTACGGCAGGAACGCGCCGATGGTGTCAGTGTCCGGCGAGATGTTGCGCGCCAGCATGCTGTTCGCCGCCCGGCGGAGAACCACAATCGGCCGCGCCGCGCTCAACAACTCAGCTTCCTCGGCTTCGCTGACCACGCAATGGCGTTTCAACTCCGCCAAGTCGCGAAACATCACCGCAAACGGTTTGCCGGGCCGGTTCTTTCGCGACCGCAACCGCGCCACGATTTCCGCGCTGAACGCGTCGCAGGCAAGGTGATAACCGCCCAAGCCCTTCACGGCAACGATCCGGCCGCGTTGGAGCAGGCGCTGCGCGGCTTCGACCGGCTTCTCCGTCAGACCCGTCCCGCCAGCCGTCTGCAACACGAGATTAGGACCGCAAACCGGGCAGGCATTCGGCTGCGCTTCGAAACGCCGGTTGCGCGGCTCGTGGTATTCGTGCTCACAAGCCGGGCACATCGTGAAATCCGCCATCGACGTCCGCGCCCGGTCGTACGGGAGATCGCGGATGATGGTGAACCGCGGGCCGCAGTTCGTGCAATTGGTGAAGGCATACCGGAACCGTCGGTCGCCGCTGCCCCGGACCTCGCGCAAACAGTCATCGCACAACGCCAAGTCCGGCGGGATCGCCAATTGCGCGGACTCGGTCGGCTGCGATTCCACCACCTGAAAACCGTTGTAGCCGGCCGCCGGCAGGACTTGCGTCTTGATGTCCGCAATCTGCGCCTGCCGTGGCGGGTGCAATGTCAGTTCACTGAAAAACTGTCCCACCACTTCCTCGTCGCCCTCGACTTCGATTGCGACGCCTTGGGAGTCGTTGCGGACAAAGCCCGCCAAGCCCAGTTCCGTCGCGTACCGGTAAACGGTCGGCCGAAAGCCAACGCCTTGCACCCGACCCAAAATCCGCGCTGCGATGCGAGTTTTCATGATGCCGAGACTCCTGAAAATTCACGCCGGTGAGGATGGGCGTGCGGTTGCAGCAAGCCGGCCAACGCGTCGTGCGAGTGCGGCGATGTGTCGAGATCGCCTTCCCGGGCGTGTTCGAGCCAGTGAATCCAAGCGCCAAGACCTTCGCCGGTCCGGCAGGACACTTCGAAGACCGGGGCGCGTGCGTTAAGTTTGCGGAAGTCGCGCAGGAACGCGTCCCGGTCAAAGTCGGTGTACGGCAGCAAATCGATTTTGTTCAGGACAAGGGCCCGGACTTCGTGGAACAAGAGCGGATACTTGCCGGGCTTGTCGTGGCCTTCGGTGACACTGAGGATGCCGACTTTCGCGGTTTCACCAAGATCAAACTCGGCCGGGCAGGCGATGTTACCGACGTTTTCGATGAAGAGCAGGTCGAGCGCGTCGAGATTGAGTTCGCCGAGCCCGCGTTCGACGAGCGGCGCTTCGAGATGGCACGCGCCACCGGTGAGCAACTGGACCACCGGCACGCCGAGTTTGCCGATGCGCTCGGCGTCGCGCGTGGTGGCGATGTCGCCTTCCAACACACCGACCCGGCAATGTCCGTTCAACGCCGCAATGGTGCGTTCCAGCAACGAGGTCTTGCCCGCACCCGGCGCGCTGATGACGTTGATAGCGGTGACACGGTGCCTCGCGAGACGTTCACGGATGCGCGCCGCCAACTGGTCGTTCGCTTCCAACACATTGCGCAGGACTTTAACGTTCATTGTGCTCCACTAGGTGTTTTGCACTGCCCGTGCCACACGCCATGACATCCTGACAACATGTTGTGAGATAGCAATTTGCAACGCCTGAGACACGATCCTCGCGAGCCACTTCACCCGACATCGTGTCACCCCGCCGACATGATGACGACAAGTTGTCACGGCCTCGGCGAGCCCGGTGGCGTTGACCGCCGGTGCGGCGAGCCTCATACTGGCGGCCATGAGAGTCTGGGTCTTGAGCGACCTGCATCTGGAATTCGGCGCGATTGAACTGCCGAAAGTGGATGCGGACTTGGTCGTGCTGGCTGGTGATACGAATCTCGGCTTCGAGGGCGTGCGCTGGGCCAAGTCGGCGTTTTCCATCCCGGTGGTGATGGTGTTGGGGAACCACGAGTACTACCACCAAGTCTATCCCCGGCTCATCCCGGGGTTGAAGAAGGAGTGCCAAGGCACCGGCATCACCATCTTGGAGAACAGCGCCGTGACAATCGCCGGGGTCACCTTTCTCGGCTGCACGTTGTGGACGAGTTTCGCGACCGTCCCCAATTCAACCATGTCCAAGATCCTCGCCGCCCGGGGCATGAACGATTACCAATCGATCCGCTTCTTTCCAGGTTTCCGCCGATTGGACCCCGCCGACACCGTCGCGGCCCATCACGAATCCGTGGATTGGCTCGGCAAAGCCTGCCGGCAACATCCCGGCAAGAAAGTGGTCATCACGCACCACGCGCCGTCGCTGCAATCCGTCTCCAACCGCATCAAGCACGAGCACCTCGCGCCCGCCTACGCGTCCGACCTCGACGCGTTGATCGAGGAGTCCAGTGCCTCGCTCTGGGTGCACGGCCACATCCACGTCCTCAACGACTACCGGATCGGCAAGACCCGCGTTATCAGCAACCCGCGCGGCTACACCCATTCCCCCGTCCCCGGCTTCAACCCCGGCTTGGTAATTGAGGTGTGATCAGAACTGACGGGCAAATCGCGCCGCTGCTGCCTGCGGAAACCACCGGGCTTGGAACACGACCGGCTCGTGATGCTCGGTCAGTTGCCCTTGGGCGATGTCATCGGCGACGCGTTCGGCGATCTTCTCCCAGTCGAGGATGGCGAAATCTGCCCGGGCAGCTTCGAGCAGGGTGGGCCACGTGTTGAGGTGATGCGTGCACAGCACCGGGCAGCGCTCCATCAGCGCCGCCGTGCCGGCCGCGTACAACTGGTCGCTGGCCGTGCAGAAAAGATTGTCCCAGATCAGCACCCCGGTCCGACGGCGTAGGGCTTCGGCGGGAATCGTCGGAGTGCTCTGGGGTTGGGGATACTGCTCGCAGGTCATACCGGCGGCGCGCAGCAACTCCTCGGGATGCGTGGCTTCGAAGGGAAACGGGCCGTCCGCTCGGCAGACGATGACGTGCTGGATGCCGCGTTGCTTCCAAGCCGCAATGGCGCGCCGCAATGCCCGTTCCCATGTGATCACATAACGCCGCCCGGGTAGCACCGTCTGCGTGTCGGCGACCACGGCGATCCGCACGCCTTTGTCGCTGACCGACCGCAACAACTCGCGCACACCGGGATGCGGCTTGAACCAGACGAGATAATCGAGGTGATAATCCAGCAACCGATCTTCCATACGCGACGCCTTGTATTCGTCGCTGCGGTAGAAAATCAGGTCGGCCACAAAATGCCGGGCGCGTAGTTGTTCGGCGAGCGACCGAAAGAAGATCTGCCAATCCGGCATCTGGCTGTGCCCGTATTGCCAGACCGGCAGGCCGACGATACCCCGAATCGCGTGGCGCGGCTGCCGGCGTTTCGGCTGGAGCATCGTGCCGGTACTGCGCACACGCAGCAACAGCCCCTCCGCTTCGAGTTCTTTGTAGACCCGTGCCACCAAGGAGAGCGGCACGCCGAAATGCTCCGTGACCTCGCGCACGGGATAAAACGGCAGGGATTTGTCGCCCCGGCACCGGTCTGCCAGACGACGCAGCGCGTCGAGCACGTACTCGGATTTCGTGCGATCCGCCGGCCACGCCCCGGGCTTGGGGCAGGCAACAGCAAGGTCCGGCAGGGAGTGCGAGAGACGGATTTGGCGCATGTCGCCAAAGTGTTCTCCAACTGTTCCCATTGCAAGCCGGAACTGTTCCGGAGAATCTCTCTCCACTAAAGCACATGACCAACACCCCCGCCCTCTCCCCCATTCCGCGTGCTGCATTTCAGATTGGCGGGGCGGTGGGAGAGCGATTGCAGGCGGTGACCGAGCAGTGGATCCTGCCCGCTCCGTTTGCCAACCCGCTGATGTTGGAGATGTTTCGCAACCGCGACCGGCAGCCTTACCAAGACCAAGTGTTATGGGCCGGTGAGTTTGCCGGCAAGTATCTCACCCACGCCACGCAGATCTACCGGCTGACGCGCGATAAGCGGCTGGGCCGGCATCTCGACTGGTTTGTCGGCGAGTTGGTCGGCTTGCAGGCGGCGGACGGTTATCTCGGGCCGTGGCCGACCGCGTGGCAATTCAAGAAGGGCGCACCAAACGGCGCGGAGCCGTGGGATGCGTGGGGGCATTATCACATCATGCTCGGGTTGTTGCTCTGGCATCAGGATTCGGGAGACGAGCGGGCGTTGCGGTGCGTGCGGCGGATTGCTGACTTATTGTGTCGCCGGTTCCTGAACAACCCGGTTGAGAAGCTCCACGATACCGGCGCGCACGAGATGAACCAAGCGCCGGTCCATGCGCTGGCGTTGCTCCATCAAGTGACCGGCGAGGCGCGCTACCTCGAGTTGGCGGAACAGATCGTGGCGGAGTTCGCGTTGCCACCGGCCGGCGATTACGTCCGCGCTGCGTTGGCCGGGAAGGAATTTCACGAGACGCCCAAGCCGCTCTGGGAAAGTCTCCATCCGATCATGGGCTTGGCGGAGTTGTACTACATCACCGGCAACACGGACTACCGGCGCGCATTCGAACATCTCTGGTGGAGCATGCGCCGGGGCGACCGGCACAACAACGGCGGGTTCACCAGTGGCGAGAAAGCCTGCGGCGATCCGTGCGCAACCGGGGCGATTGAAACGTGCTGCACCATCGCGTGGATGGCGTTGAGCGTGGAGATGCTGCGACTGACGGGCAACCCGGTCGTCGCGGATGAGTTGGAGTTGTCGCTGTTCAACAGCGGACTGGGATTGATTTCACCGTCGGGCCGGTGGGTCACGTACGACACGCCGATGGACGGCCAGCGCTTCGCCAGCGCGCAGAGCATTGTGTTTCAGGCGCGGCCCGGCGGCCCTGAGCTAAACTGTTGCGCCGTCAACGGCCCCCGCGCACTTGGGCTGCTCTGTGAATGGGCCGTGATGCGGCGCGCCGATGGCGTGGCGCTAAACTACTTCGGCCCCGGCACCATGAACGTCCCGCTGCCATCAGGCAACCGGCTCACATTGACGCAGCACACCGATTATCCACTCGCGGAACGAGTCGAGCTGACGGTAAAGCTGCGCCGACCGGAGGAGTTCACGTTGGCGCTTCGCATTCCCGGCTGGTCCGTGAACACTCGCGTGACGCTACACCGCCGGCAGCTACCGGCAGCGAAGTCCGGAGAATATCTTCTCTTGAAGCGGCGCTGGCGCGGCGGTGAGCGTGTGGGCATCACCTTTGATTTCACGCCGCATTACTGGAGACAACCCGAAAAGGCATCTATCTACCGAGGCCCGATCCTGTTGGCTTACGACGGTGCCGAGTGCCCGCCCTTGGATGCCGGTACGCTGACGCTGCGGCGGAGACACGACAGGGGCTGGCTGAAGCCGTGGCTTACCGTGGAAACCACCGGCGCGAATGGCCGCCCGGTGCGCCTCTGCGATTTCGCCAGCGCCGGCCGAGCCGGTAACCACTATCGCTCGTGGCTGCCCGTGCGGTTTAGGGGACCGGTCCGGGAGCTGTTTCGCACGCCGGTTTAGTCCGACCTCCGTCGGTGTGTTCTCCAACTGTTCCCATTTCCAAGTGAAGTCGGGTTGACTAGGTTCTGGTGCCATGCGGAAGCAGACGGGTTTCACGTTGATCGAGCTCTTGGTGGTGGTGGCCATCATCGGGCTGCTGGCGGCACTCTTGTTACCCTCCCTTTCCAAGGCCCGGGAGCGAGGCCGGCGGGCTGTGTGCATCTCGAATCTGCGCCAGTGGGGCGTTGCGTGGGCAACCTATTACGGCGACAACGCGGGCCGGTTGCCGTGTAGCTCGCGGCCGTTCCTCGGGGTCGGCTACGATCATGTCTATCCCAACATCGCATCCTTCGACGTGGCGGGGGCAGGCGGCGCCCAGGGCAATCTGGCTTTGCCGCACATCCTGCCTTATCTGCCCGGCGCGAAACTGGCCACCCAACGCATCACCGGCGCGTGGCGCTGCCCCAGCACCGTGGGGCGCGGCGAATGTCATAGCAATCCGACCTACGGTTTTTTCCATTTCGACTATTCGTACTTCGCCCGCGTCGATACTTGGACTAATTACACGTCGCACCCGTTGGAGTTGACCGAGCGCGACCTCACGGCCGTCCGGTTCTTGATGGCCGAGCAGGTTTACTTTTGGGTCAACGGCGCGCTCACGCCCGGCGTCGGATACTCACCATGGATCTACAACCACGGGCGGCTCGGCCCGTCGTTTCATCCGCTCGGTCCGGGCGCAGTGTTGCAAAGTGTCTGGTCCGACACCGGCACACCGAAGATCGAAGGCGGCAACCGCCTGCGCGGTGACGGCAGTGTCCAGTGGCAAATCTACGACGGCGGTACACTGGCAAACTTCGGCGCTGATCCGACGGTGCGCCGCGTCTGGGCGGGCGATTTCAGCGCCTACACATTCTGGTAGATCATGCCTTTTCCAGACGCCGCCGCCTATCAGTGGTACGAAGCGCACACGCAGCAGATCATCGCACGCTGCCACCGCGAGGTGCCGGCCATGGTTGCTGTTGCCCAGGGGCCGCTGCACCTGTGGCTGCCGGGCGGCGACGGTAAGTACGGAAGCTTCTTTCCCCGCGACTTCGTGATGCAATGCCGGTCCGGCTTCATCCCGCGTCCGGCGATGGAGGCCGCGCTCAAACTAATTCTGCTCCACCAAAACGGCCCAGATCGCCGCGACCTCGCGCACGGGTTGCATATCAATCCGTGGAGCGTGCCGGATCACATCAACCTGCTTGGGTTGCGCGAAGCGACCACTGACGGTGTCGGCGCGGTGTTTTTCCCCGGTACGAATTCGCCCGGCAACGATCAAGGTACGGGCCGCTACGGCACGCGCGGCACCGACGACAATGTGTACGAGGTCATTGAGTTGACGCGTCTGCTCAACGCCGACCGGGCCTTGCTCCAATGCGAGATCAACGGTGTAACGGTGTTTGACCGTCTACACCGCGCGTTTCACGCGGCGATCGTCCATCCCGAGACCGGCCTCTGCTGGAATCGCAAAGACGATTGGGCGGCGGCGAATTTCCACGACGGACTCGGCCCGCAAGGCTACATCGCGCTCACCTCGATACTACGGTTTCGCGGGGCACAGACGATGCGCGACTTCTGCCGGTTGCTCGGCGACGAAAAGAACGCGACGGAGTATGAGCGCATCGCGAGCAAGATTTCCGCGTCACTGATCACGCACTTACAACAACCGTCCGGCTGGCTCAACGCCGCCACCGAGGTCAACCGGCAAGCCGACACCTGGTCCACCGCGATGGCGGTCTATTACGACGTCCTCCAGGGCGAACCGCGCCGGCGCGCGTGCACCGCGCTGCGGCAGGCGCTGCGCGATGGCAGCGTTTCCCGGTTTGGCTACCTGCGGCACGCGCCGGCGTTTGCTGACGCCGTACCTGGCCAGCAGGTCTGGGAGGACCGGCTTGCCGGTGAACCCTGGGGGATGTACCAGAACGGCGGTTACTGGCCCACGCCGCTGGGCTACTACGTCTATGGCGTGGCGGAAGTGGATCGCGAAGCCGCCCGGCAACTGGCCACCGAGTTTATTGACCACACTCGTTCCCGGGCCGAAGCCGGCGCGCCGGGGGCGACTGCTGGCAACTACGGTATCTCGCTGTCGTGGGGTGTGGCTGGCGTCCATTCCAGCTCGGCGAAATACATCCTAGACTTGGATGGAAATTTCGCGACTACGGGCGACCAGACAACCTTTACGATGGATCAGACCAAGGACGCGACGGGCGCAACCGTTGGCGATGGTTCATGGTCAGGCTTCAAGAGTATCGGAACGTTCGCGCTCACCGCCAACAGCAAGATCATGGTCACTAACAATGCGGCGGGCTCCTACCTGACCCTCGATGAGTTCCTGCTCGCGCCTCAGGATACGGTAGCCGTTCCTGAACCAAGCACACTCTTTCTGTTAGGTGTGGGCGGGTTGGTGGCCTATCGGATGATTCGGAATCGCCGCCGGTAAGGTACAGCCGATGGCATGTCGGCGAACCAGTCGGTCGCCGGTAGACCATTTTCATGACTAGCGCCTTGGACGTGTTCTATACCCGCCAATTGTTGGCGGCGCTGGCCCGACCTAGAACACGTCGAATCAACGTCCACGCGGGAACGTATTACCTACCCCGCACACTCCGTCTCCAACCGAAGCACTCCGGCCTCACCATCGCCGCCGCGTGCGGGGAGCGCGTCATCCTTAGTGGAGGACAACGGGTGACCGGCTGGGCGGCCAGCGAATCATGTTGGACGGCACGCGTAGCCGGCAAGTTTGAACAGTTGTTTGTCAACGGCCAGCGTCGCCCGCGCACGCGGTGGCCGGCGACCGGCTACTTCCATTTCACCGACCCGACAAGCCGCGCGCCATCGGCAGGCTGGTTCAAGGGTCTGAGCGAGGCGTACGTACCTGAGAATGCGCTGAATGCCGTCTGGCGCAGCCTCGGCGATGTGGAGATCGTTTCGCCAAATGGCTTCTGGGAAGATCACCTGCATCTCAAGTCGTTCGATCCGGCCACCCGGCGTGTCGAGTTCACCACGCGCGTCATCAACACGCTGACGGGCGAACACAACCAGTTGGCCCGGTTCTACGTAACGAACATTTTCGAGAAGCTCGACACCCCCGGCCAGTGGTATCACGACCGCGTAGCCGGCATCCTGTATTACCGGCCGGTGGCCGGCGAGGACACGGAGACGGCGGAGGTGATTGCCGGGCGGCTCGGAGAGTTGGTGGTGTTGGATGGGTGCCGGGACGTGACGTTCGAGAACATCGCGTTTCATCACGCCGAGTACACCTTGCCGGCGGATTATCCCGGTGACTCGCAGGCGGCATTCACACTGACCGGCGCGGTTCGGTTTCGGAGGGCGGAGAACTGCCGACTGCTGGGTTGCGAAATCGCACATGTGGCCGGGTACGGCGTCGAGGTGATGCAGGGGAGTTACCGGAACGAGATTCGCGGCTGCGCCATTTTCGACCTTGGTGGCGGCGGCGTGAAGATCAACCACGAAATCCCGACCGGCAGCCCCGGCCCGCGCAACATCCCGACCAAACCCGTCCGCGTTAAGCCGCGCGGAATGCGGACGGGCGTCAGCGACTGCACGATCCACGATGGCGGGCTGATTTATCACAGCGCGTGCGGTGTGCTCGTGCTCAACTCCGGGCGCAATTACATCCGCCACAACCACGTCTTCAACTTCAATTACACCGGCATCTCCTGCGGCTGGGACTGGGGACCGGGCGAGACGGCTTGCGTGGACAACCGGATTGAGTACAACCACGTCCACAACATCGGGCAAGGCATGCTCTCCGATCTCGGCGGGATCTATTGCCTCGGCGTCCAGCCCGGCCTGCGGATCCGGCACAACCACATCCACGACGTGACCGTGTATTCACACTCTGGCTTTGGGATTTATTTCGACGGCTTCACCGCTGAGGCACGCGTCGAGCACAACCTGACTTACCGGACACACTCGGCCAGTTACTTCCAAAACTCCGGTCACGACAACGTGGTTCGTCACAACATCTTCACCAACACTCTCCACGCGTTCCGCTCCTACCGGCTCGAGCGAAACATCCTCTACATCGCCGGCCCGCCGCACGGCTCGCTCACACCGCGGCAGGCAGAGTTCTACCGGCGCAACCTCTACTGGAACCCAACCGGACTGGTGAAGGTGGGCGACCTGTCGTTCACCGACTGGCAGCGCACCTTCAACGCCGAACCCGGTAGCCTCGTCGCTGATCCGCTATTCCGC
>OMJI01000047.1 GCA_900299315.1 Verrucomicrobiota bacterium
CAATTCCCAGCGGCGAATCCGGTGGGGGTATTCCGATTCGATCCAGAACTTCCCGGTGCGTCCGTCACGAATACGAATCGTGTACAAATTTGGCTCGTTGCTATCGCGCGCAATGTCCGCTTGCGACCAAGCGAGCGGTTTGTGCGCGAGCCGGGAGTGGAACGAACCCGGCAGGTAGGGAACGGTCTTGGACTCGCCGGGCTTGAGAAACTCGCCGCGCAAACCGCGCAGCAAAATCCAGAGATTGTCTTCCGTCACGCCACCGGCTGGCCAATCGAGTTTGATCGCCCCGGACTCGCCTTCAAAATAGCTGTTGTAGAAGCCGGTGATCTTGCCGGGAAAGAAGAGCAATTCCTCGAATACGTGCCCGCACCACTCGGCGCTGCTGAACGACGTCTTCACCGGGCTCAGGTCGCGCGTGCGGACGAACGTGGAAACCATCGTGTTATAGTCGTAGATACCGGTCTGGAAATCGCGCACGAGATTCAGCTTCAAGACATCCACCGTCCCGGGTCCCGCGCTGTCCGCCTTCACGCGCTTGCCTTCGTCGAAGGGCTCGGTGACATAAACGGCAACGGCTTGCCCCTTTCGCTCCTGACCGTACCGGCTGACGGTGAGCCGGTAGCCGTCCAGTTCCGCTTTTCCATCGTGCCAGTAAGAATCGAAATCTGCGGCGCCGACGAGGCCGGGAAGCAACAGCAGGACGAGTAACGTTTTCATGATTTCGCCGTGTTTGGCTGCTGCACCATTAGCGCAACGGCCCCCAGTGCGCAAATGCCGGCGCCCGTCCAGACCGCCGTCGGCGCGCCAAACCGCCGGGCCATCGCCCCGGCCATCAGGCTACCGACCGGGCTGAGGCCGATGAACGCCAGCGAGTACAACGCCATCACCCGGCCCCGCAGTTCATCGGGGCAACGCAACTGGACGGCAGTGTTGGCGGTCGCGAACGTCACGATCAAACACCAGCCCGCCACCGCCAGCGTGACCGCCGCCAACCAGAACGTCGTCGCAAATGCGAACGCCGTGATCGTCGCGCAGAAACCAAGTGCGCCGCCGTAGAACAACCGGCGTTTGTGCGGATGATCGCCGAGCGACGCGAGCGTGAACGCGCCGAGGAACGCGCCGACACCGTTGGCCGCCATCAAGTAGCCGAGGCCGGCGGCGCCGACGTGCAGGATGTCGCGCGCAAAGACCGGCATCAACACCGTGTACGGCCAGCCGAACAGGCTCAGGATCGCCACCATGATCATGATTCGCAACACGACCGGGTTTCCCCTCACAAACCGGACGGCCTCCAGCGTGTCCTGCCAGAGCGAGTTCGTTTGGGCCGGTGGCTTGGCCGGCGGCACGCGCATCAGGAAGTAGCCGACGATCACCGCCACGTAGGACAGGCCGTTCACGAGAAAGCACCCGGCCAAACCGACGACCCCGATCAGCAATCCAGCCAACGCCGGGCCGACAATGCGCGCGCCATTGAACATCGAGGAGTTCAACGCGATGGCGTTCATCAAATCGTCCTTGCCGACCATCTCGATCACGAACGCCTGCCGGGCGGGGATATCAAAGGCATTGGCAACACCGAGCAGCAACCCCAGCACCGCCACCTGCCACACTGCGACGACTTTCCCATACACCAGCGCCGCGAGCGTCAACGCCAGCACCATCGACGTAATCTGCGTCGCGATCAGGATCGAACGCTTGCTGCGCCGGTCGGCGAGCGCGCCACCAAAGATCGACAGAAAAGTGACCGGGATCGTGTTCAGGAACCGGATCAGCCCGAGCAGGAACGCCGAATTCGTCAGTTGATACACCAGCCAGCCTTCCGCCACGGTCTGGATCCACGTCCCGACCAGCGAGATGATCTGGCCGCTGAAGAACAGCCGGTAGTTGCGATGACGAAACGCCGCCAGCGTCCGCGACCAACGCAGCGCCCCGGCCACCACGCGACGAGGTTGGCCGAGTGTGTCAGCCGGTACGGTGGCGATCGCTGGCCGGTCGTCGGATTTCACGCGGCGGACTTTTTGCCGAGCAGGTAGTAGAGAATCAGACCGACCACCGGCAGCAACAGGATCAGCAAGATCCACAACACTTTCTTGCCCGTACTCATGTTGCTCTTCGCGCAATCGACGATTGCGAGGATGTCCAACACCAAAATGATGAGTCCCAAAATACCGCGCATGATGTCTGCCTCCTGTTTGCCGAAGGCTAGCGGCTGACGCGTTGGGCGGCAAGTTGGAAACGGAATTAGGGGTTGCCAACGCCATCGGCCATGCAACAATGACGCCATGAACGTTGAGGCAGGCTGGCGTCAGCGCGCGGAGTCGGTGAGTCTACCGGAGGTGCATCGCACCGTCCGGGTGCCGCCGAACGCCGGGTTTTGGCGCAAATTGCTCGCGTACGCCGGGCCGGGGTTTCTCGTGGCGGTTGGGTATATGGATCCCGGCAACTGGGCGACCGACCTCGCTGGTGGGGCGAAGTTTGGTTACACGCTGCTGAGCGTGGTGATGATTTCCAACCTGATGGCCATTCTGCTCCAGCATCTCAGCGTGAAACTCGGCGTAGTCACCGGCCGCGACTTGGCGCAGGCTTGCCGGGATCATTATTCGCCGCCGGTGGTCTGGTTCCTTTGGGTGATTTGCGAAGTCGCGATCGCGGCGTGCGACTTGGCGGAGGTTGTCGGATCGGCTATCGGGTTGCAATTGCTGTTCGGCATCCCGCTGGTCTGGGGTTGCATCATCACGTGCCTCGATGTGTTGGTGGTGCTGTATCTCCAGCACAAGAGTTTCCGGTACGTCGAGGCGCTCGTCATCGTGCTCATCTGTACGATTGGCACCTGTTTTGCCCTCAATCTCTTCTTCGCCAAACCAAGCCTGACCGGCGTTTTGCTGGGCTTCGTCCCGAGCGTGGACATTCTCAAGAACAACGAAATGCTCTACGTCAGCATCGGCATCATCGGCGCCACGGTCATGCCGCACAATCTCTACCTCCATTCCTCCATCGTCCAGACTCGGATCTATGAGCGTGACGGTGCCGGCAAACGGGAAGCCATCAAGTTTGCAACAATCGACTCCACGGTCGCCCTCATGTTTGCGCTCTTCATCAACGCGGCCATCCTCGTCCTGTCCGCTGCTGCGTTTCACTGGTCGGGTCACCGGGACGTCGCGGAGATTCGCGATGCCTACCAGTTGCTGAGCCCGATTCTGGGCGTGACTGTCGCCAGTACGCTGTTCGCCGTGGCGTTGCTGGCGTCGGGACAGAACTCCACACTGACCGGCACGCTGGCCGGGCAGATCGTCATGGAAGGTTTCCTCAACTTCCGCCTCAAGCCTTGGCTCCGCCGGCTCATCACCCGGGCCATCGCCATCGTCCCGGCCGTCTGCGTGATTGGGTTCTACGGCGAAGGGAGGACCGGCGACCTCCTCGTGGCCAGCCAAGTTGTCCTTAGCATGCAACTCGGGTTCGCGGTCTGGCCGCTGATGCGGTTCACCGGGGAAGAAGCCAAAATGGGTGAGTTCGTCAACCCGTGGTGGATCAAACTCCTCGGTTGGAGCAGCGCGCTCCTGATCATTGGCCTGAACGTCAAGTTCCTCGTGGAAATGCTGCTCCGCGTGGTGAAAGAAGGCTGACATGTACCGCAAAATCCTCGTCGCACTCGACCACACCCCCGCCGACCAGGTGCTCCTGCCGGAAGTCACCAAACTCGCGCAGCTCATGCGCGCCGAATTACTCCTGGTCCATGTCGCCGACGGTTGGGCGGCGCGGAACTACGACCAACTCAAACTGGTCGAGTCCGAGGAGATGAAAGCCGACCGGCAATACCTCGAAGACACGATCGCCAGCCTCCGCGCCTCCACCGGTCTTGAAATCCGCGCCCAGCTCGCGCGCGGCGACCCACCCCGGGAGATTCTCAAGCTCGCCGACTCCGAGCACTGCGATTTGATCGCGATGACCACCCACGGTCACCGGCTCATCGGCGACATCTTGTTCGGCAGCACCATCGAATACGTCCGCCACCGCACCCAGATTCCGCTCCTCGTCATCAGCGCGGTCGGCAAATAAATCAGCCGACCGGGAACTCGCGCCGGTAGGCCAGCAGCGGCTCCAACGCAATCTCGCCGCTCAACACACACTCCGCCGTGCCGGCATCCGCCATCACCTCGCCGCGCGGGCTGATGATCTGGCTGCGGCCGCCGTACCGGTTCTGCGGGTCTGCGCCGATGCGGTTGACGCCGACCACGTAGGCCTGGTTCTCGATGGCGCGCGCCTTCAGCAACGTCAGCCAATGTTCCTCCCGCTGGCGCGGCCAGTTGGCGATGACCACGAACACGTCGGCGCTGACTTTGCGAAACTCTTCTGGGAACCGCAGGTCGAAACAGATGAACGGCGCGACGCGAAAGTCTCCCACCGGGCAAACCACCGGCGTGGCTCCCGGCGTATACGGCTCACCGGCGATGTGGAAGGGGTGGAGTTTGCAGTACCGGGCGATTTCGCGGCCGGTGGGGTCGAGGACGACGGCCTCGTTGCGCTTGCCATCTGCGCTGACCAAGCCGGCAATGACATGGCATTGCCGGTCGCGCGCCAACGTCCGAGGGAAATCCTGTGCTGCGCCGCTGACATTAAAACTAAACCCGGTCGCGAACATCTCCGGAAGGATGATCAACCCGCCGGCCGGTAGGTCGCGGGTCAGCGCTTGGACCTTGGCGTGGTTTGCCGGTGGGTTTTCCCACGCGATGTCGAATTGGACTGCGTGGATGCGCACGGTCAGGGTGTGGCTTGGTGAATCTTGTCGTCGATCTCGCGGATCATGGCGGTGTTTTCGCGGATGACTTTGTATTCCACCCAGAACGCGTAGAGGTTGTAGACGACGGTAAACCACGCAAACCATTTGTGCCAGGTGTGGGCGGTCGGGTTACCCTTGTGGGTGTCCATCCAGCCGCCGAGCCAGACGAGGACGATGACGAGGATGCAGCAGAGCGTGGCGTGGCCGGAGGTCTGGCCCTTGAACCGACGGGTGCGGCGGACGTAGCCGGTCTGCGGGTCGTTCGGCAGGTTGTGGGTCTCGACGGCTTCCTTGATGCCCTTGCCGGAGCCCATGAAATGCATCATCACCACCGAGTGCGTCAGGCAGGTGTAGATGCCGGTCAGCACGCCGAGGGCTTGGTGCTGCCAATGATTCGAGTAGCCGCCAATCCCGAGTCCGATCGTGACGGCGAAGAGGACGATGTTCCAAAACGCCAGCCCGACGAAAATGATGTTCATCTGCAACATGGTGGCAGGATAGGGGACGGTTACCGCGCTTGGCAAGCGCGGCTACAGAACGGCGCGGATGGCGGCGAGTTCGCTGGCGGTGAGTGGGGGCAGGACGGTGGCGGCGTGGTTTTGTTCGACTTGCTGGCGGTTGCGCGCCCCGGCAATCACGACCGAGACGGCCATGTGATGGAGCAGATACTTGATGGCCAGTTGGCCGAGCGTGAACCCCGCTTTGTCGGCAATGGGCCGGAGCTTTTCGACAATCGCCAAATCGCGCTCGAACGCCGCGCGGCTCTCCGCTGTGTCGAGCCACCGGTTGCGGATATCAGCGGGATCAAACTTCATACCGACCCGGTATTTCCCCGAAAGTTTTCCCATCGCCAGCGGCCCGCGCGCGATGAACGCTATGCCGCGCGCCCGGCAGTAGGGGAGAATCTCCTGCTCCACATGCCGGTCGAGCAGGTTGTAATTCGCCTGCACCGCGCTGAGCGACCGGCGTTCGTCGAAGCGTTGAATCATGTCGAAGTCGTTCGTCGAGACGCCAAACGCCCGGATCTTGCCTTGTTGCAAGAGCCGCTCGAACGCGTCGAGAAACTCCGGCCACCGTTCCGTGCGCCAAAGATGGCATTGGTACAAATCGATCCGGTCGGTTTGCAAACGATGCAAGCTCGCCTCGCAGGACTGGAGGATTTCATCACGCGTTTCCTTAAACGTCCGCCGGCCCGCCGCGTCGACGCCGAATCCGACCTTGCTGGCGATGTACACGCGGTCACGCGCGCCGGCATCCTTGAGCGCCCGGCCGAGAACTTCTTCGCTGTGGCCCCAGCCGTACTGGTCGGAGGTGTCGAAGAAGTCGATGCCGAGTTCAACCCCCCGCTTGATTGCGGCGACCGAGTCATCATCCACGATTCCCGCCCAACCATCCGGTCGGCCATCCAAGGTGATTGCGCCGCCAAATTGCCAGCAGCCGAGTCCGATCTCAGTGACTCGCCATCCTGTTTTGCCGAAGATGCGTTCCACACCTCACGCAGTACCGGATTGCACGGTCATTGGCAAGCGATGAAACCGAAGAACTCCCCGGCAAAGACGCGACGCCGTCCGAGAAGTCTCACACCGCCGTGGCGCGAAACCCAAACACCAAGCTTCGCGCCCGCCAACTTCCAAACCCGGTCCAGGTTCGTAGTAGCGCGATTCATCGCGCGTACTACCGCCAACGACCAAAACTTCTCCGCCGATGACACCGATCGCGCGAATCAGCCGGACTTTGGTTCCCAACGGAAATCAAGCGGACGACGGACACCGAAGGCGAGCAAGCAGAGAAGTTAATCTGCTACGGAGTGCTTTTGTTACTCGACCCATACGGGCTTAATAGGGGTTGGGCGCTTGAATGTTCCCTTGTACTCGATAGTCTTCATGTCACTACGCACGAAAATCAGGACTTCCTCCTGCTCTGCATTTTTTCCGGTAAAATGAACCATAACGCCAATCTTGTGCTGGACAGCCTTCAGTGCCGGTAGCTGCACTTGCTCTCTCAGCGAAGTCCTGAAAATAAACTCGTTTGCCAACTTCCAAGCTCTGGATTTCGTGTCTTCCTTTGGGCCCGGTTGGTGAGTCTCGAAAAGCATTGGCGGAGTAACGAGGGTGTAGAGGACATTCGTTTGCGGTGTCAGATTCGTTTGCTTCGGCTCAATCAGCGTCACGTCGATTGCAGCAACTGCTGCCGCTGCCGAAACGAGAAATGCAATCAGCTTCGATGCATTCATGTTTGCTCTGCCCAACATTATATTGAACGGCATTCTTGCGGCCTAGTTCCATGAGGAATTTCACGGTTTGCCGGGAAGCTGTTCATTGGTTGGCAATCTCTGGTGCGGACACTATTAGGAATTAATCCCGGGGTAAAGACGGAAGGAAAGACTGAAGACGGTGGGGTTCGAGAATCAGCCGTCGGCTCTCGGTCACCCACGATACTCGATCGGGTTTGGACGCGACGGAGCGCGTCCCCATCAA
>OMJI01000048.1 GCA_900299315.1 Verrucomicrobiota bacterium
CACCTCCCGGCAATCGCCGCAGATGACGCGGTCGCGCCACCACAGACCGGCCCGCCGGGCTTTTGCGAAGTGAATCATCGCGGCGACTTGTACCGGAACCGCCGGTGAGATGGAAGCTTGCGTTGCGCCGACTTTGTCCGCTAGCGTCCGCCCTATGTCTGCGTTGCGAATCGGTGTGATGGGTGTCGGTACGATGGGAACAGCGCACGCCCGGTCGTTGGCGGAGGGCAAGGTGACGGGTGCCACTCTCGGCGCGGTCTTCGACACAGATCCACGGCGACTCACCGCGTTCGCCGGCGTCCCGGCGTTCACGACCAGCGACGAATTGCTGCGCTCGGGAACGGTGGATGCCGTGCTGATTGCGACTCCGCATTACTCGCACACGGCGCTGGGCATCGCGGCGTTGCGTGCCGGGGTGCACGTGCTCGTGGAGAAACCGATTTCTGTCCACAAGGCCGACTGCGAGCGGTTGCTCGCCGCCCACACGAATCCCCGGCAAGTATTCGCCGCGATGTTCAACCAGCGCACCGATCCGTTCTACCGCAAGATCCGGGAACTGGCGCAGACGGGCGAGCTCGGTGAAATCCGGCGCATCCAGTGGACGGTGACAAACTGGTTCCGCACCGGGGCCTATTATGCCTCCGGCGGTTGGCGCGCGACGTGGGCCGGTGAAGGCGGCGGCGTCCTCCTCAACCAGTGCCCCCACAACTTGGATTTGTACCAGTGGATGTTCGGCATGCCGCAACGCATCCGCGGCTTCTGCCAACTCGGCCGGTACCATGCCATCGAGGTCGAGGACGACGTGACGGCGTACTTCGAATATGCCAACGGCACGACGGCGACTTTTATCACCTCCACCGGTGAAGCTCCCGGCACCAACCGCCTCGAAGTCGTCGCCGAACGCGGCAAGCTCGTGTACGAGAACGACCGGCTCATCTTCACGCGCAACGCCGTGCCGATGTCCGAATTCAGCCGCACCACGAAGGAAATGTTCGCCGCGCCGGCCACCACCACCGAGGAATTGCCGGTGCAGGGCCACGGCGGACAGCACAATGAGATTCTCCAGAACTTTACGGACGCCATCCACTCCGGCGTGCCACTCATCGCGCCAGCCGCCGAGGGCATCCACTCCGTTGAACTGGCCAACGCCATCCTCTACTCGTCCCATCTCGGCCAAACGCTGACGCTGCCGTTGGATGCTGATGCCTACGAACAGCACCTGAACCAACTCGCCCATAGCCCATGAATCCCGCCAAAGCTGAACAGCAAAAGCTCCGGCTCGCTGCGTTTGCCGACGAGATCGCGCCGGACCTCGACACCCAGATCCGACACTGCCGGGCCAACGGCGTGACGCACTTTGAGTTGCGCGGCGTCGCCGGCAAGAACGTGCTCGATTTCGACCCTGCGTTGCGGCGGGAGATCCGACAGAAGCTCGCCGACAACGGCCTCGGCGTCGTCTCCATCGGCTCGCCCATTGGCAAAGTGAAACTCGCCGAGCCGTTCGCGCCGCACTTCGACCGGTTCAAGATCGCCGTCGAGTTGGCAGAATTTTTCGAGGCACCGTTCATCCGCATCTTCAGCTACTACGAAGCAGCCGACCGGGCTGAGGTGCTGCGGCGGATGCAGGCGAAGGTGGATTATCTGCGCGGGCGCGCCCCGGTACTGGTCCACGAAAACGAAGCCCACATCTACGGTGAGAAAGGTGCCGCCTGCCTCGATTTGCTGCAGACCATCCACTCGCCCCAGCTCCGGTGCGCCTTCGATTTCGCCAACTTCGTCCAAGCCGGTGAGGACCCGCTCGCCAATTGGCCGCTGCTCAAGCCGTACACCGCCCACATCCACATCAAGGACGCCCTGCGCGGCTCCGGCCAGGTCGTCCCAGCCGGTGAGGGGGACGGTCACATCCCGGAGATTCTGCGCGACGCCTACGCGAGCGGCTACCGGGGATTCCTCAGCCTCGAACCACATCTCTCCGTCGCTGGCCAGTTTACCGGCTTCACCGGCCCCGAACTGTTCGCCACCGCCGCTACCGCCCTCAAGCGCGTCTGCCAAGCCCAAGCCATCCCGTTGGCGACGAGCTAACTTTCCCCTTGTCATGGGTGTCAGGTTCGGCCACTATCCCGACCCCTTGTTGAATATGAAAAGCAAATATCTGCCGGACGCACTGCAACGCATCCCGAACATCGAGCTGCTCATCAACGTCGTTTCGCGCCGCGTGCGCCAGATCAACCAAGGCCACCGGCCCTTGACCCAGACCGATCCGCGGATGGAACCGGCCGACATCGCCCTCAAGGAAATCGCCGAGGGCAAGCTCACCTTTGAACTGTCGGACGAAGTCGCCGTCGAGACGTCCGCCAGCTAGTGGCGCGCGGCCATGCCGCCGACCATCCAAAATCACAAGGCCGGTCGGGACTACCACATTCTGGAAACGTTCGAGGCCGGTATTGAGCTGAAAGGCCCCGAAGTAAAGTCGCTTCGCGCCGCCCGCGCCAGCATTGACGACGCCTTTGCGCGCATCGAGCGCAATCAAGTCTGGCTCTACAACTGCCACATCCAGCATTACGAACAGGGCAACCGCTGGAACGTCGACCCGCTCCGCCCGCGCCGGCTGCTCCTGCACCGGAAAGAAATCCTCAAGCTCGCCAACGAGACCAACGCCAAGGGCATGGCGCTCGTCCCGCTGAAAATCTATTTCACCAAGAGCTACGCCAAAGTTCTCCTCGCGCTCGGCAAAGGCAAGAACGTCGTCGACAAGCGCGAGACCCTCAAGCGGAAGACCCACGACCGCGAAATCGCCCGCGCCGTCCGCGAAGCGCGCCGCTAGAACAACCGGACGACGGTCTCCCGCCCATTCACATCCAGCGTGACCCGGTCGCGCTCGATGGATTTGATGACGGCGCCGTCCACGTACTCGTTCACGCCGCGCAGGTTGCCGTTGATGATCGCGAGGTAATTACCGGACGGATCCTTCGAGATGCCGGTGAGTTTCCAACGAACTGGTTCCACCGGCGCAGGCTCCGTGGGCGCGGGGGCTACGGTCGGCGTGGGTGCTGTAGCCGCGCTTGCCAAGCGCGGCGGTTCGGCCGGTGCTTCGCCCTCCCGGCGGTTCGAGCCGGGCGCGGTTCGCATCACGAGGATCACGATGGCGACGATGGCCACTGCGGCGATGGCTGTCAGTGTGGCCGGTAGGAGCCAGGAATTGGCCGGCGTTGTGCGCGGTTCGGGTTGTGGGAGAGGAACAGGAACGGATGGTGCGGGGGGCGGTGGGCCGCGCTTATCAAGCGCGGCTACAGGTGCTGCCGGTGTTGGCGTCGTGTGCCGGTTTTTCTCGGCTTCGGCTTTGCGGAGTGCTTGGTGGACGAGGCTCATCCGACGGCGACCTCGTCACCGGTCGGTTGTTTGAGACCGGTATCGTGGATGGCGAGTTGGATGGTGGCCGGCTCGATGGTGAACGCCTCCGCCACGTAGGCCGCCATCAGCGCGGTGTCGCACAGGACGTTGATGACGCGCGGTAATCCTTGGGAGTACCGGGCCACTAACGCCACCGCCTCGTCCTGCCAACGCAGCCGACCGGGTTCGCCAGCGACGCGGAGCCGGTGGTGGATGTACGCGCCGACTTCGTCCTCGCGCAGCGGGCCGACGTGGTGATGCAACGCGACGCGCTGCCGGAGCTGCCGCAGGTCGGTCCGTTCGAGCAGGTCGCGCAATTCCGGTTGGCCGACGAGGATGATCTGGAGCAGCTTTTCTTTTTCGGTTTCGAGATTGGAAAGCAAACGGATCTGTTCGAGCACGGCCGGCTTGAGGTTCTGTGCCTCGTCGACGATGAGCGCGACGTTGTGGTTGGCGGCGAGTTCGCGGAGCAGGAACGCGTTGATCGTGTCGTACAAATCTTTCTTCGTCGTCTTGGCCGGTTGGAGGCGGAACTCGTCGCAGATGGCGCGCAGGATCTGTGAGTCGGACAACATCGGGTTGAGAATCAGCGCCGTCTTGGTGGCCGGGTCGAGCGCGTTCAGCAACGCCCGGCACAATGTGGTCTTCCCCGCACCGACTTCGCCGGTGATGACGATGAATCCTTTGCGTTCCCGGATGCCGTACTGCAGGAGGTCGAGCGCGATCCGGTGATGCTCGCTGAAGTAGAGAAATTGCGGGTCCGGCGTCATGTTGAACGGATATTCCCGCAGCCCAAAGAAGTCCTTATACATCGCGCCGATGCTAGCACGCCCCGCCAAGTCGGGCAATACCGCGGCGATTTGCTAGGATGCCGCCATGGAATTCGCGACGCGAAAGTCGGCCCGACGCCTGGTCATCGGCTTGGTGCTGGTGGGCGGTGGACTCTACGCCGGCGGCTGGTATATGTGCCGGTGCAGCGCCCGCGCGACGACGGAGACGAAGCCGGTGAAAATCGACGCCAACAACCTGCGGAAGCACATCACCACGCTGGCCGGTGACATCGGCCCGCGCAACGTCTTTCGACCCGACAAACTCCGCGCCGCGGCCGCCTACATCGAAAACGAGTGGCGCGCCCAAGGTCATGCGGTCAGCCGGCAGGTCTACGAGGTCAACCGGATGGCCTGCGCCAACTTGGAAGTCGTCATCCCCGGCCAGCAACGCCCGGCGGAGATCATCGTGGTCGGCGCGCACTACGACACCGTCGACGAAACCCCGGGCGCCAACGACAACGGCACGGGCGTCGCGGCGCTGCTGGAGTTGACGCGCGACTTTCCGCCAGCAGCGCGCACGGTGAAGTTCGTGGCGTTTGTAAATGAAGAGCCGCCGTGGTTCCAAACCGAGTTGATGGGCAGCCGGGTCTACGCCCGGGCCGCGCGCGAGCGGGGCGACGACATCCGCGCCATGCTTGCGCTGGAGACGATGGGTTTCTTCCGCGACGAACGCGGCAGCCAGCATTTCCCCTCCAAGCTGTTCAACCTCTTCTACCCCGACCGGGGCAACTTCATCGCGTTCATCGCCGACTTGAAGTCCCGCGCCGTCTTGCGCCGCGCCGTCGCCGCATTCCGTCAGCGGACAAACTTCCCGGCGGAGTGCTGCGCCACGTTCCCGCAGATTGCCGGGGTCGCCTGGAGCGATCACGACTCATTCTGGCACGAGGGATACCGGGCCTTGATGATCACCGACACTGCACCCCTCCGGTATCCTCACTACCACGAACCCACCGACACACCCGACAAGATCGACTATCCCCGGCTCGCCCAAGTGACCGACGGCGTCGCCGCCACGGTGACCGCGCTGGCCAACGAGTGACCGGCGCGCGTTGACGGGCGGGCGGGTTGCTGGCATTCTCGGCGGCACTTTGAAAATCCGCAAAGCTCTCATCACGGCGGCGGGGGA
>OMJI01000049.1 GCA_900299315.1 Verrucomicrobiota bacterium
AGGGTGATTTCGTCGTTTCGTTTTACGAGCGGCTCCGCGCCAAGCTCGCCGAAATACTGGACGAGGTTGTAGGTGAAGCTGTCGTAGTTGTCGATCACCAGCAGCATGGCGTGGTCACATCATTCCGCCACCGGCGGATTCGAGCATCTTGCGGAGTTCCTTGCTGAACTCCTGCATGTCGGCCTGCGTCGGCTTGCTGGAACCAAGCTCGGGCTCGAGGCCGAGTCGCCCCATCTCGTCGAGGAACCAGTGCGCCTTGGCACCGGAGGAGAAGCGCGCATAACCGCTGAGCATCGAACCGGGCGCAGGCATCTGGTCGACGCTGATGGAAAGTTTACTACCCCCGGCGGGTGCGGCGGCGACTTCCTTACCGGGCTTGGCTGGGGGCGCGGGAGGCAGCACCGGCGTCTTGGGCTGTTCCTTCTCCGGCAACTTGGCGTCAGGCATCTCGGACAGCAACAGCCGCAACTCCATGTACGTGATCGAGTCGCCCTTTTCCTTCTGCAAAAAGCTCTGAATATCCGACAGCGACAGGCCTTTTTTCAAAAGCTCGCGCACAATCGGTTTACGTTCTTCGTTGGTCATGCGCGGGAGACTACCACAACCCGGCAGGCGCTCAAGCGTTGCTTGGCACAGCGACCGGAACCGCGGCGCCGGCCCGTTGCGCGGCGTGGTTGCGGGCGAGCAGCAGGTAAATCGCCGGCACGACGAACAAGGTGAACAGCGTCCCCACCGCCATACCGGTAACGAGCACGATGCCGATGCTGTTGCGCGAACCGGCGCCGGGGCCGGTCGCCAGGATCAGCGGGAAATGGCCGGCAATGGTGGCGACGGATGTCATGAGCACCGGCCGCAAGCGCGTGCTGGCCGCCTCGATGACCGCATCCAGCTTGGTCTTACCGGCCTCCTGCAAGGTGTTGGCAAACTCGACGATGAGGATCCCGTTTTTCGATACCAGCCCGACGAGCGTAATCAGCCCGATCTGGCTGTAGATGTTCAACGTCGTGAACCCGAGGAAGGTGAACAACAACGCGCCTGACAGCGCCAGCGGGACCGAGCCGAGCAGAATGATCAACGGGTCGCGGAAGCTTTCGAACTGCGCCGCGAGCACGAGGAAGATGAGGATCAGCGAAAGCACGAGTGTCGTGTTGAGGTTGTTGCCCTCGACGCGCAACTGGCGCGCCTCACCGGCATAGTCGACGGTAAACCCCTTGGGCAAGATTTTCGCCGCTTCGCCTTCGAGAAGTTTGAGAGCCTGATCGAGCGTGACGTTGGGTGGGATTGCGCCTTGAATCTTCACGGAGTTCAACTGCTGGAACCGGTAGATGGCGCGCGGCTCGGTGGTCTGCTTCAACGTCGCGAATGTGGACAACTGCACGAGTTTGCCGCCCGGCCCGCTGACGTAATAGTTCTGCAACTGGTCCGGCGTGAGCCGCTGCGCGCGCGCAACCTGCGGGATGACCTTGTAGCTGCGGCCTTGGATGCTGAACCGGTTCACGTAATTACCGCCCAACATGGTGCCGAGATCGGTGCCGACTTGCTGGAGATTCAAACCCAGCGCGGCGACGCGGTCGCGGTCGAAAACCACCTCGGTCTGCGGCTGGTCGAACTTCAAGTCGGTGTCAGCAAACACAAACACGCCGCTTTGATACGCTTTCAGCACGAGTTGATTGGCGAAGTCGAGCAACTCTCGGGGTTCAGCCGTCGAGACAATGACGAACTCCACCGGAAATTGTCCGCCACCCGGCAACGGCGGCGGCGTGGTGGCGATGACTTGTACGCCGGGAATGCCGCTGACTTTCGCAAACACTTCGCCAACCATCTGCTCGGTCGTACGCTTGCGCTCGCTCCACGGTTTCGTGACCATGCCGGAGAAACCGAACGTCGGCCCGGTAATCTGGAATGTATTCTCCGTTTCCGGCAGGGACTGGAATACCTCGTTCACCTTCTCGGTGTAGCGCACCGTCGGGTCGATGGTCGAATTGGGTGCGGCTTGGACGATGCCGAAGATGACGCCCTGGTCTTCCTTCGGCGCCAACTCCCGGCCCGACAGCAACAGGAACGGCGCCATCAGCACGATCACGATGGCCGCCAGCGTCAACGTCACCGGCTGCCAACGCAAAGTGTTGCCGAGGGCCGAAGCATACCGGCGGCGCAGCACGTCGAAGTGACGGTTGATCATACCGGCAAAGCCGGTGTGCGAGCCGCCGGCTTTCAAGAGCTTCGAAGCCATCATGGGCGAAAGCGTGACCGCCACGACGCCGGACACGACCACGGCGCCGGCCAGGGTGAGCGCGAACTCGCGGAACAACGCCCCGGTCAGCCCACCTTGGAACCCGATCGGCGCGTATACCGCCGCCAGCGTGATCGTCATGGCGATGATCGGGCTGAACAACTCCCGGCCGCTGCGCAACGCGGCGTCGAACGGCGCCTGCCCTTCGTGCAGATGGCGCTCCACGTTTTCCACGACGACGATCGCATCGTCCACCACCAACCCGACCGCGAGCACGACCGCGAGCAACGTCAGCAAGTTCAACGTGAAGCCAAACACGAGCATCAGGAACACCGCGCCGATAAGCGAAATCGGAATCGCGACCACCGGGATGAGCACCGACCGGAATGAACCGAGGAACAAGAAGATTACGACCACCACGATGATCAACGTCTCAATCAGCGTATCCGTCACCTCGTGCAGCGCGTCGCGGATGTACTTGGTGGAATCATACGGCACGCCGATCTTCATGCCGGCAGGCAGTTGCCGTTCGATCTCCGGCAGTTCCGCGCGCACCGCCTTGATCACATCGAGCGAGTTCGCGGTCGGCAACACCCACACGCCCATGAACGTCGCTTTCTGCCCGCTAAACCGGACTTCCTCATCGTAGTTCTCGGCGCCCAGTTCGACATCGGCGATGTCTTTCAACCGCACATACGCGCCGTTCTGTTCGCGGACGATAAGCTCCCGGAATTCGTCGGCGGTCCGGAGATCTGTGTTGGCCGTCAGGTTGACGGAAACCATGCCGCCTTTGGTCGCGCCGACGGCGGAGAGGTAGTTGTTAGCCGCCAACGCCTGCCGGACTTCAGACGGAGAAATGTTCAAGGCCGCGAGCCGGTCGGCTTTGAGCCAGATCCGCATCGCAAACGTGCGTGCGCCGAGGATGTCAGCCCGCTGCACGCCGCTGACGGCGGTAAGCTTGGGCTGGACGACGCGCGTGAGGTAGTCGGTGATTTGATTTTGGTCGAGGTCTTTGGAGTAGAAGCTGAGGTAAGCCGCCGCAAACTGGCTGTCGCTGGTTTCGAGGTTGATGATCGGCTCCTCGGCGCCGGGCGGCAAGTCGTTGCGGACTTGCGCGATCTTCGACTGGATTTGGGTGAGCGCGGCGTTGTTGTCGTAATTGAGCTTCAGGTGGACGGTGATGGTGCTGAGGCTCTGGGCGCTCTGCGATTCGATGTAGTCGATGCCATCCGCGCTCGCGATGACGCGTTCCAGCGGCGTGGTGATGAAGCCGCGGACCAGGTCGGCGTTGGCCCCGACGTAGGTCGTCTTGACGGTGACCACTGCGATGTCACTGCGAGGGTACTGCCGGACGTTGAGCGACCGGTAAGCCTGAAACCCGGCAAGCAGGATGATCAGGTTGACGACCGTCGCCACCACCGGACGGCGGACGAAGAGATCCGTGAATTGCATGTCAGGTATTCGGTGGCGTGGGATTGGCGTCGGCGGAAGGCTGAACGCTGTTGTTGACCTGCACCGGGATGCCATTCCGCAACTTGAACGCGCCCGAGGTCACGATCTCGTCACCGGCCTGCAGACCACTCGCGATGGAAACCAAATCACCGCGACCGGGACCGATCTTGATAAATCGTTGCTCGACCACCTTGCCCTCGCCGGCAGCCTTCACTACGAAAACCGTGTCGCCGTATGGCGCGTAGCTGACGGACGAAGCCGGAATGGCGATCACTTCCTTCTCCGGCAAAAGCACCTCGACGTTCGCAAACATCCCCGGCCGCAGCTTGGATTGCGGATTGGCGACCGTCGCCTGCACCTGAATGTTCCGTGATGTCTCATCGACTCGCGCCTCGATGGCGGTGATTTCGCCGGTAAACTCTTCCGAACCCAAGCCGGGCGCGGTCAAGCGAACCGACTTGCCCACGGCGACCTGTTCGAGATTCTGCTGCGGCACCGCGAAGTTGACGTGGATCGGGTCGACCGACTCGAGTTGAACAATGCGCGCACCGACGTTGAGGTATTGCCCGACATCGACCTGCCGGATGCCCAGCCGTCCCGCAAACGGCGCGACGATGTTCTTGCGAGCGATCAGCGCGCGCGCCTCGTCCACGGTGGCAGACGCCTGCCGGTATTCGGTTTCGGCGGCGTCAAAGTCTGATTTGGAAATCGCGCCGGTGTCCACTAAGTTTCGTTGCCGGTCGAGTTGCAACTTCGTCCAATCCCGCCGCGCTTCTGCCGCCCGGAGTTGAGCCTCTTCCTGCTGGCTGTCGAGCTGGATGAGCCGGTCGCCTTTCTGCACGGTCGCACCGGACTGGAATCCAATCAACGCCACGATGCCCGGCAGGTCGGTGCTGACGGTGACGCCGCTGACGGCTTGGAGCGTGCCGACGGCTTGCAATGTCGGTTGCCACTGCGTGAGCTTGACCGTGGTCGTGGTGACAGCGGGCGGCGGCGGGGCGAACTTCTTCCCCATCTCAATCGCGGCGCGGACCTGCGTCACCTTCCAAAACGTGATCATCGCCAGGAACACGACGACCACGCCCAACATGATTCCCATTCGTTTCTTCATCCGATTTCCTCACTGATTCGATGCACCCACGCCCACCGGGTTTACCCAAGCCTACGCACCGTAGTGGACGAACCGGCCGACTGCAAGCAGCGCCTGAAAAAACTGTTTCCCGACTCCCGCGATTCCGATAAAACCAAGCCCGCATGAGCACTGACATTCCGAAGGCCTACGAGCCCAAAGCCGTCGAGGACAAGTGGTATGCCGACTGGCTGGCGAAGGGGCATTTCACTGCCAACCCGCAGTCCGGCAAACCGCCCTACTCCATCGTCATCCCGCCGCCGAATGTCACCGGCGTCCTCACAATGGGCCACGTGCTCAACAACACGCTCCAAGACATTCTCGCCCGCCGCAAACGCATGCAGGGCTACGAAGTCCTCTGGCTGACGGGCACCGATCATGCCGGCATCGCCACGCAGACC
>OMJI01000050.1 GCA_900299315.1 Verrucomicrobiota bacterium
CTCGATGACATCGTCGTTGATGACGCGCAACGACCGGAATCCCATGTGATCGGGATCAAAGTAATCGCCGAACGAAAACGAGTGCCGGCCGTGCAACCAGCCGATTTCCGTCACCCCGCGCTCGTTCGCGGGCCGCTTGAGAATGTTGATCGTTTTCATGCCGCGACATTACGCGGCATTCTCCGCCCTGCCCAATACTTTGTTCTTTCTGGAGCCATGCCTGCCGGGTATCGCCCAACCGGCTATCAGCCGGCAAATTCGCGACCTCGAAGACGAACTTGGCAGCACGTTGTTTGAACGCACCGCGCGCGCTGTCCGCCTTACGCCAGCCGGTAACGTCTTCCCCGTCGCGGCTCGGTAGAAATTGCCCGCAGTTGTGCTGCCAGTCGTCCCATCATGATCCGGATCGCGTTGCGGAACGATATCCGGAAGGCACGCTGCGAGTTCATTCTTCGCGGAATTGGAGGTCGTGGAGACGGCGGTAGAGGCCGCCGTGCGCGAGGAGTTCGTCGTGGCGACCGGTCTCGACGATCTCGCCTTGCTGCATCACCACGATCTTGTCGGCTTGCAGGATGGTGCTCAGCCGGTGGGCGATGACAAACGTGGTTCGCCCGCGCATCAACTTCTGCATGGCATCTTGAATCTGGCGTTCGCTCTCGGTGTCGAGAGCGCTCGTGGCTTCGTCAAAGATGAGCAGGCGCGGGTTCTTGAGGATGGCGCGGGCGATGGCGATGCGCTGGCGCTGGCCGCCGCTGAGTGTGACGCCGCGCTCGCCAACGGCGCTGTTGTACCCGTGCGGCAGACTGGTAATGAAGTCGTGCGCATTGGCGGCTTTGGTGGCTTCTTGAATCGAGGCCATGTCGGCTTCGGGGCGTCCGTACCGGATGTTGTCGAGCAGTGATCCCGAGAACAAAATGCTCTCCTGCATCACAAACCCAATTTGTTGACGGAGTGATTTGACGCTGACGTTACGGATGTCGTGTTCGTCGAGCAGGATGGCGCCGCTATCCACGTCGTAAAACCGGCAGAGGAGATTGATCAGCGTGGTCTTACCGGCGCCGCTGGGACCAACGAGCGCAATCATCTGACCGGGTTCGACGACCACGTTGATGTCTTTCAGCACCCGGCGCTGCGCGTCGTAACTGAACTGCACTTGCCGGAACTCGACCCGCCCCCGGACGGGCGGTAGTTCGATCGTACCGGGGCCCTCGACGACAAACGACGGCGTATCGAGCACTTCGTAGACTTTTTCCAAGCTCGTGGTGGCGTTCTGAATGACGCTGTGCAAATCGTTCAGCCGCACGATGGGCGAAAACAGGAAGCCAATGTACGAGCTGAACGCAACCAGTTCGCCCACGGTCAGCGACTGTTGGATGACCAACCACCCCCCGTAGCTGAGCACTCCCAGCGTACCGACTGAAGAGATCATTTCGGCCACCACCCAAAGGCGAACGTTGAAGAGCTGGACCTGGTTGTAGTTTCGATAATCCGCCTCGATGCCACGGTTGAATCGCTCGATCTCCCGCTTTTCTGCGCTGAAACTTTTCACGAGCCGGGCGCTGGAGACGCGTTCGTGGAGGAAACCGACGACCCGATCCCAGTTCCGCCGGTGCCGGCGGCTCAGGGCGCGGATTCGTTTCACGGATAACCGGTAATTGAGCAGGAAGAACGGGAGCACGGCGACCACCACCAGGGCCAGGCGCCACTCAATCCAAAACAACATCCCCAACACCGCGATTACCGTTACCGTGTCGGTGATCAAGTTCACCACCACGCCGGTGATCAAACCAAAGATGGCGCCGGTATCGTGCGACACCCGCGCGGCAATCTTACCGGTCTGGTGACGCTCGTAGTACTTCAGCGACAGCGTCTGCAGGTGCGCGAACACGTCCTTGCGCATGTCGCAAGTCACGCGCATCCCCAACCGCTGGAGCACAAACCGGTTCAAGTACGCCAACCCGCCGCGGAGCAGGAACACCCCGGCAAAAATCGCCATCAGCAGCTTCTGTTTTTCCCAGTCGTGCCGGGGCAACGCGTCATCGAGCATCGCCTTCACGATGAGCGGGTACGGCAGGTTGAGCGCCGTGACCGACAGAATCAGCACAATCGCCAACGCAATCTGCGTTTCGTAGCCCTTGAGATACTTGAGGAACCGCTGTAATGGCTTCACTCCCGACGCTCTAGCAAGTCCCCGCAGCGGACGCAACTGCTGTTAGCCCCGACCGGCAGACTTTCCTTGCAAAACGGACGCCGCTCCCTACCATCGGCGCCCGTGAAAGAATTTTGCCTCGACGATTATCTCGTACAGACGACCAAACAGGTCGATGCAGCCCTGGACCAACTCTTACCGGCCGAGAACACGCCGCCGCCCACGATTCACAAGGCGATGCGGTATTCCATCTTTGCCGGCGGGAAACGTCTGCGACCCGCGCTCTGCCTCGCCGCGTGCGCTACAGTCGGCGGCAAGGCCAAAGCCGCGATGCCTCTCGCCTGCGCCGTCGAGTGCATCCACACCTACTCGCTCATCCACGATGATTTGCCGTGCATGGACGACGATGATTTTCGCCGCGGCAAACCGACGAACCATAAAGTGTTCGGTGAAGGCATCGCCGTGCTGGCCGGTGATGCATTGCTCACGCACGCATTCACGCTCGTCGCCAGTGATGTCCGGTATGTAAAGGAACTCGCTTTCGCCTCCGGGAGCCTGCGACTGATTGCTGGGCAGGTTCAGGATTTGGAGAACGAGAGCCGCGCGGCCACGTTGGACGAAGTGAAGACAACCCACCTCAACAAGAC
>OMJI01000051.1 GCA_900299315.1 Verrucomicrobiota bacterium
GGCGGACTTCGCGCAGCAACCGCTGGCCGGTAAGAAAGCGACCTACTTCGTCGATGTGCAGGCGATCAAGGAGAAGAAGCTGCCGGAGTTGAGCGATGAGTTTGCGAAGAAGGTTGGCGCGGAATCGCTGGCGCAGCTGCAGGATGATTTGCGGAAAGGGATGCAGGCGGAGCGCGAGAGCGAGGCCACCGGCGAAGTCCGCAAGCAGATCGTGGACAATTTGCTGAGCCGGATTTCGTTCGAGTTGCCCGAGTCGCTGGTCGCGCAGGAGACGCGGGGAATCGTGTACGACGTGGTGCGCGAGAACACCATGCGCGGCGCGTCGAAAGAGCAGCTCGAGGAGAAGAAGGACGAGATTTACGGGTTCGCCCAGAAGAGCGCGCGGGACCGGCTGCGGTCGTCGTTCATCCTCGACGCGATTGCGGAGAAGGAAAAGATCGAGGTCACGGCCGAGGAAATGGAGGCGCGGATTGCGCAGATGGCGCAGCGCTACCGGACCACGCCGGCTAAATTGAAGGCACAGTTGGCGGAGAAGGATTCGCTCGGGGAAGTCGAGGAACAAGTGCGGGTCAGCAAGACACTTGATTTCCTCGTCGCCCACGCTAACGTCGAAACCATCAAACCGTAGGCAAGGCACCTGCTAAAACTCCGAGCAACTGACATGGAAAAATCCCAAATCCTGATTCCGTACGTTGTTGAACAAACCGGGCGCGGCGAGCGCGGTTATGACATCTACTCGCGGCTCCTGAAGGACCGAATTGTATTCTTGGGCACGCCGGTGGACGATAATGTCGCCAACGTCATCATCGCCCAGTTGCTCTTCCTCCAGTCCGAGGATGCTTCCAAGGACATCAATCTTTACATCAACTCCCCCGGTGGTTCGGTCACCGCGGGTCTGGCGATTTATGACACGATGCAGTTCGTGAAATGCGACGTGGTGACCTACTGCATCGGCCAGGCGGCCAGCATGGGCGCGGTCCTCCTCGCGGCCGGCGCCAAGGGGAAACGTTTCGCACTGCCGAACGCCCGCATCATGATTCACCAACCGTGGGGCGGCGTGCAGGGGCAGGCTTCCGACATCAGCATCCAGGCGAAGGAAATCCTTCGCATGCGCGACCGGCTCAACGAAATCCTCGCGCTCCACACCGGCAAGTCCGCCGAGGCGCTCGCCAAGGACACGGACCGCGACAATTTCATGTCCGCCGCCGAAGCGCGGGATTACGGGCTTGTGGACGACGTGGTGAAATCCCGGCGCGACGCGGAGAAGAAAGCCGAGTCCGCCTAGCGACAATTTATGGCGCGCAGTACCAACCTGACGATGTGCAGCTTCTGTGGGAAAGCCCACGGTGAAGTTCGTAAGCTCATCGCCGGCCCGGGCGTTTACATCTGCGACTCCTGCATCACAGTCTGCAAGAGCATCCTCGACAAGGAACTCGGCGCGCAGCCGGAGAAGCCGCGCATCCGCGTCAACGTTCCCAAGCCGGCCGAGATCAAGGCGGCGCTTGACCAATACGTCGTCGGGCAGGAACGCAGCAAACGCATCATCGCCGTCGCCGTCCATAACCATTACAAGCGCGTCTATCAGGGCAACCACGTCTCCGACCGGAGGGGCGAGAAGGAAATCCAGCTCGACCAGCACCGGGACGTCGAGATCGAGAAAAGCAACATCCTCCTGATCGGCCCGACCGGCTCCGGCAAGACGTTGCTGGCGCGGACGCTGGCGCGTGTGCTCGATGTGCCATTCGCCATCGCCGATGCCACCACGTTGACCGAGGCCGGTTATGTCGGCGAAGACGTCGAGAACATCATCCTCCGCTTGCTGCAAAATGCCGACTATGACGTGAAACGCGCCGAGCTCGGCATTGTTTACATCGACGAGATCGACAAGATCGGGCGCAAGAGCGACTCCGCGAGCATCACGCGTGACGTGTCCGGTGAGGGCGTGCAGCAGGCGCTCCTGAAAATTCTCGAAGGCACCACCTGCAACGTCCCGCCGCAAGGCGGCCGCAAGCATCCGCAACAGGAATACATCCAGGTCAACACTGAGAACATCCTCTTCATCTGTGGCGGCGCATTCATCGGCCTCGACAAGATCGTCCAGCGCCGCGTCGGCGGTAACGCCCTCGGGTTCGGCGCCGGGGAGCGCGTGGTCATGACGGCCGACAAAGCCCGCGCGCTTGAGCAGCACGTCGAGCCGGTGGATTTGATGCAATTCGGCATGATACCGGAGTTTGTGGGTCGCTTGCCGGTCACCTCCGTCCTTTCCGAACTGACCGAGACGGAACTCATCTCCATCCTGACCGACACCAAGAACGCGATGCTCAAGCAGTACAGCAAACTCCTCGCGATGGAAGGCGTGAACCTCAATTTCACCGCCGACGCCCTCCACGCCCTCGCGCAGGAAGCCTTGCGCAAAGGTACCGGCGCCCGCGCGCTCCGGGCGTTGCTCGAGAAGCTGATGCTCGACATCATGTACGAAATCCCCAGCCGCGACGACATCGCCGAAGTCACCCTCAACCGCTCCGTCGTCGAAGGCAAACGCGAGCCACTCATCCGCCGCAAATCCACCAAGGAAGCGGCCTGATTCCCGGTCTTGCCGGGCGCTCTCTCTTCCGAGTAAGTTCGCCGCGTGATTGCTCTCGTTGATTACGGCATGGGAAACCTGCGCAGTGTGGAGAAAGCGCTGCAGCGGGTCGGGGCGGACGTGCGCATCGTGAGCGATGCGGTCGGAGTGAAAAGCGCGGACGCGGTTGTGTTGCCGGGCGTCGGTGCGTTCGGCGATTGCATGGCGAATTTGGCGAAGTGCGGCGTCACCGACGCGCTCCGGCAGTTCGTGCAGGCCGGTAAGCCCTTTCTTGGCATCTGCCTCGGATTGCAGGGATTGTTTGAGTCGAGTGAAGAGGCGCCAGGCGTACCGGGGTTGGGATTGTTTGCCGGGAGCGTGCCACGGTTTCAGGTCAACGGCCTCAAAGTGCCGCACATGGGCTGGAACGAGCTGCGCGTGAAACGCCCGGATTGCCCCGTGTTGGCGGGGATCCCCGACCGGAGTTTCGTGTATTTCGTCCACAGCTACTACTGCCGGCCGACCGACAAGTCGGTGGTCTGCGGGACGACCGACTACGGCATCGAGTTTTGCTCGATGATCTGGAAGGACAACGTGTATGCGACCCAGTTCCACCCCGAAAAATCACAGGCCGTGGGACTCAAGTTGCTGGAGAATTTTGTGAGGTTGACGGAGAGGTCAGGAGTCAGGAGTCAGGAGTCAGAATGAATCGGGCTCCCGCAAAGACATTTCAAGATTTGATTGTGTGGCAGAAAGCGCACGAGTTCGTCTTGGCTATCTACCGGTTTACGGACGTGTTTCCCAAGTCGGAGCTTTATGGGCTGACGAGCCAGCTGCGGCGAGCCGCGGTTTCGATCGCTGCAAATATTGCCGAGGGATTCCGAAAGTCCGGCCGGGCCTACAAAGCACGCTTCATGAACACCGCACAGGGCTCACTGGAAGAATGCCGGTACTATCTGATTCTTGCTCGCGACCTTAATTACGGCCATGATGCCGCCATGAACAACCTGCTGGAGGAGGTCAGTAAACTGCTCACCGCATATTCCTCCGCGATTCTGACTCCTGTCTCCTGACTTCTGACTCCTATGCTCATTTTTCCCGCGATCGACCTCAAGGGCGGTAAAGTTGTGCGGCTCAAGCAGGGGCGCGCAGATGCGGTGACGGAGTATGGCGATGACCCGGCGGCGGTCGCGAAACGCTGGGAAGAGCAAGGCGCCCGGTATCTGCATGTGGTGGATTTGGACGGGGCATTTTCCGGCAAGCCGGTCAACCACGAGGGGATCAAGGCGATTCTCGGTGCGGTGCAAATCCCGGTACAACTCGGCGGCGGACTGCGGACGCGGGCGGACGTGGAGGCCACGTTGAACCTGGGCGTGACGCGCGTGGTGATTGGGACCAAGGCGTGCGATTCACCGGATTTCGTGAGTGCACTGGCGGCGGATTTCGGGCCGCGAATCGTGGTGGGGATCGATGCCCGGGATGGGTTTGTGGCGGTGAAAGGTTGGGTGGAGAAGACGCAGTTCCCGGCTGTCGAGTTCGCGCAGCAAGTTGACCGGCTCGGGGTTCAGACGATCGTGTTCACCGATGTGAGCACCGACGGCATGCTGACCGGGCCGAATTACTTCGCCACCAAGTCGCTTTGCGAGGCGGTGAACTGCAACGTCATCGCCAGCGGCGGCGTCGGTTCGGCCGGTGATGTGCAACGGCTGCAGCGAGTGGCAGAGGAATTGACGCGCCGCAATCTGGTCGGCGTGATCATCGGCAAGGCGCTTTACGACGGCCGCGTGGATTTGCGGCAGTTGGAATCGTAATCGGCGGTTGTGTTTTCTGTCGCGCTTGCTACTGTCCGCGCATGCAAAATTTGGCGATTTTGACGTGGGTGTTTGGCGGTGTGGTGGTTCTCGGCGGCGTGATGGGGTATCTCAAGGCGAAGAGCATGGCGTCGCTCATTGCCGGCTTGGTTTTTGGCGTGTTGCTGATTTTGTGCGGGCTGGCCATCTCTGCAGGCAAGCCGGTCGGGTTGCAGGCCGGGGCTGCTATCTCGCTGGTACTGGCGGTGGTGATGGGGCGGCGATTCTTGGCGACGAAGAAATTCATGCCGGCGGGGTTGGTGGCCGGGTTGGGCTTGGCGGTGGCGGTGGTTTTGGGCCTAGCATTGTTCCGGTAAGGTGCGATGTCGGCCGAGTACATTCTTCACCCGCATTCTGCCCCGCGGGAACTCCACATTGATTACCGGCGCGAGCTGAACGATCAGCAGTACGCGGCGGTGACGGCGGGCGAGGGGCCGATGTTGGTGATCGCCGGGGCAGGCTCCGGCAAGACGCGGACGCTGACGTACCGGGTGGCGTGGCTGGTCGAGCACGGGATTGAGCCTTCCTGGATTTTGCTGCTGACATTCACGAACAAGGCGGCGAAGGAAATGTTGCGACGGGTGGCGGGGTTGTTGCCGCAGGACATCTCGGCGATCTGGGGCGGCACGTTTCATCACATCGGGAACCGGATTCTGCGCCGGCACGCGAAGGCAATCGGGTACGCGGCGGACTTCACGATCCTCGACCGGGAAGACCAAAAGGACCTGCTCGATTCGTGTTTGAAGGACGCGAAGATCGACACGAAGGAGGAGCGGTTCCCGAAGGGCGATGTGTTGGCGGAGATGTTTTCGCTCGTGGTGAACACGGAGCGCAACCTCGGGCGGGTGTTGGCGGAGCAGTACGATTACTTTTCCCATCTCGAGGAGGACATCCGGAAACTCCACCGGGTTTACGAGGAGCGGAAGCGGCAGGGGAATGTGATGGATTACGACGACCTGCTCGTGAAGACGTTGGAGTTGTTGCGGACGGACCAGGAGATTGGCGAGCGGTACCGGGAGCAGTTCGTGCATGTGTTGGTGGATGAGTATCAGGACACGAACAAGATCCAGGCCGACCTGATCGACACGTTCGCGATGAAGCGGCGGAACTTGATGGTGGTGGGCGACGACGCGCAGTCGATTTATTCGTGGCGTGGCGCGGATTACCGGAACATTCTCAGCTTCCCGGAGCGATACCCGAGCGCCCAGACCTACAAGATCGAGGTGAACTACCGGAGTGTGCCGAGCGTGCTGGCGTTGGCCAACGCGGCAATCAAGGGCAACGTCCATCAGTTTGCCAAGAACCTCACTGCCACCCGGAAGGGCGGGACGAAGCCGTGGTTGGTGCAGTGCACGGATTCCAACCAGCAGGCGGCGTTTGTCGCGCAGCGGTTGTTGGAAATGCGGGACGACGGCGTGCCGTTGAACGAGGCGGCGGTGCTATACCGGGCGCATTATCACGCGATGGAATTGCAGATGGAGCTGACGCGCCGCAACATCCCATTCGTCATCACGAGCGGGCTGCGGTTCTTCGAGCAAGCGCACATCAAGGACGTGAGTTGTTTCCTCAAGCTGACGGTCAATCCCGGGGATGAGATTTCCTTCAAGCGGCTCGCGCGCCTGATGGCCGGGGTGGGCGCGGCGACGGCGGACAAGTTGTGGCGCGAGGTGCATCCGATCTTGAGTTCGATCACGCGCGATGAGGCGTTGCCGCTGGAGCACCGGTCGGTACCGAAGAAAGCAGCCGGGGACTGGAAGAAAATGGCGGCGGTGTTGAACGAATTGCGCAAGCTGCCGAAGCCGTTGCTGGCGGATGATATGATCGAGATCGCCACGGAAGGGTTCTACGAGGGGTACCTCAAGGTAAAGTATCCCAATGCCCGGCAGCGGTTGGAAGACCTCCGGCAGTTGGCGTCGTTCGGCACGCAGTTCCAGACCGTGGACGAATTTCTCAGCCAGCTCGCGCTGCTCACCAACTTGGAGGCCGACGATGCGTCGCTGGTGAAGACGGAGGATTCTGAATACGTCCGGCTTAGCACTGTCCACCAAGCAAAAGGGCAGGAGTGGAAGGCGGTGTTCGTGATTGGCTTGTGTGACGGGATGTTCCCGTTGGCCCGGTCGCTCGACAACTTGGAAGGCGAGGAGGAAGAGCGCCGGTTGTTCTATGTGGCCGTGACGCGGGCGCGGGACGAGTTGTTCCTGACTTACCCGGTCATGCGGACTACGGGCGGTGACGCCGGTGGTTTCCAGCGTCCCTCCCGGTTCGTTGCGGAGCTGCCCAAAGAGTCCTATCAAGAGCTCGCGCTCCGGTATCAGTCGCGAGGTTGGTGAGCCGGTTTTGGGGTGGACAGCCACCCTGCTGTATGGCTAGATTTCTTTAGAAGGTCCCTGGGTCATGACGCCTGTGAGGGGGGGGGACAATCAACAGTCGGAGGCTGACGCAGTTTGTCCTAACGACCAGATCGTGAGTACGAATTGAGGCGTTAAATGGGTGACACGTCCGAAAGGAGTGTTACCCATGAATCAACCAGAGAACTCAGAAC
>OMJI01000052.1 GCA_900299315.1 Verrucomicrobiota bacterium
ATCCGGGACGCCGATTTTTTCCGGGAGGTGGAGAACGGCTTGCCGGTTGGTCCGCGAATGGTGCGGCGGTGCTGCGAGATCAAGGCGGAGGTGGTCGGCGCTGACGAGACGGAGACCACCGGCTTGCGGGCGATTTTGAATTTCGGTCACACGGTCGGTCACGCGCTGGAAGCGATCAGCGAATACGGCCGGTGGTTGCACGGCGAGGCGATTGCCATCGGGATGTGCGTGGCGGCGGAGCTGTCGGTGAAACGCAGCGGACTACCGGCGGCGGATGCGGCGCGAATCCGGGCGTTGCTGGCCGCGCGCGGGTTGCCGGTCAAGCTACCGGCGGAAGTCACGCTGGCGCGTTTGCTGCCGGCGATGCGGCTCGACAAGAAAGCGGAGGCCGGCCAGCTGCGGTTTGTGTTGTTGAAGAAGCTGGGCGAGGCGTTCACGTCGGATGCGGTGACCGAGTCGGATTTGGAGGAGGCGATCAATGTCTGCCGTTGATGAGATCATCGTCCGCGAGTACTTCGAAGCGCAGGGGTTTCTCGTTTGTCAGCGTCGCAAGTACGCCGTGCAAGCCCGGCAGAAGACGGCCGACGAGGAAATCAATCTGATCGTGCTCAACCCGCGCGCGACCGGCGCGGCGCCCGGTGAGTTTGAGTTGAGTCCGGCGAGCCTGCAACAGGTGGGCCGTGCCATCGTGGCGGTGAAGGGCTGGCACACGGAGGTCTTCGCACCGAGCGTGCTGCAGCATCAGCCCAAGATTTTCCGGTTCGTGGAACCGAAAGCGGTAGCCGAGGCCGCCCGGCTAGTGGGCGGCGACGGCTTGTTAAAGATTCTCGTGATCCCCGGCCTGCCGAAAGAGAAAACGGCGCGCGACAAGAGCATCGAGCTGCTCCGCGCCAAAGGCGTCGACGGCGTGATCTCGTTCCGGGGGATCTTGGAAGAGTTGGTCGCCGGCGTGGCCACCAATCGAAACTACCAGAAGAGCGACTTGTTGCAGGTGCTGCGGTTGCTGAAGAACTACGAGTTGTTGCGCGATCCGCAGATGGAACTGAAGTTCTCACGCAAAGGCGCAAAGGCGCAAAGGAAGCCAGCGTGACCGAGAATGAGGTCGCAAAGGTTGTTGTGGACGCGGCCTACAAGGTGCATACCGGGTTGGGGACGGGATTGCTGGAGACGGTTTACGAGGTGGTGTTGGCGAGGGAACTCCAGAAGCGAGGATTGAAAGTGTCGCGACAGGTGCCAGTGAAGATTATTTACGATGGTGTAACTTTTGATGAAGGATTTCGGATTGATGTGTTGGCGCATGACTTGGTTGTCGTGGAATTGAAGTCGATTGAAACGGTTTTGCCGGTTCACAAGAAACAACTGCTGACTTACCTGCGTCTGGCGAACAAGCGGCTTGGATTACTCATCAACTTCGGCAGCGCTCGAATCAAGGATGGCATTTCGCGAGTGGCAAATGGTCTCGAAGAATAGAACCTTGGCGTCTTTGCGCCTTTGCGTGAGCCAACTCCCATGAATTCCCGGGAAGCGTACATTGCGCTGAACATGATCGATGAGATCGGGCCGGTGCGGGTGCGGGCGTTGTTGGATCGGTTCGGGGAGCCGGGCGCGATTCTCTCGGCGAGCCGGGCGGACTTGATGCAGGTGGAGGGGATTGGGGAGCAGGTTGCGCGGAATGTTGCCGGCTGGAAGGACACCGTCGATCTCGACGGAGAACTGAAGCGGATCGAGAAGGCCGGCATTCGCGTGGTGACGCGCGACGACCCCGAGTACCCGGTCAATCTCCGGGAGATCTACGACCCGCCGGTGGTCCTCTACGTGAAAGGTGCTTTACCGGCCGGCGAGAAACACGCGCTAGCGATTGTTGGCTCCCGGCGGACATCGCTCTACGGGCAGGAGATGGCGCGGAAGCTCTCGTATCAACTGGCGAATGTCGGCGCGGTCATCGTGAGCGGGTTGGCGCGGGGGATCGACACGTGCGCGCACAAAGGCGCGTTGCAGGCGAAAGGCCGGACCGTCGCGGTGATCGGGTGCGGCATCGACATTGTTTATCCGGCCGAAAACGACAAGCTCGCCGACGAAATCATCGCGAAGGGTGGGGCGGTGGTGACGGAGTTCCCGTTCGGCGTGCAGCCGGACAAGCAGCATTTCCCGATGCGCAACCGGATCATCAGCGGTTGGTCGCTCGGCGTGATCGTCGTTGAGGCGAACGTGAAGAGCGGATCGTTGATCACGGCGAAGTTCGCGAACGAACAAGGCCGGCAGGTGTTCGCGGTGCCGGGACGGGCGGATTCCATTTTGTCGCGCGGCACGAACAAGTTGATCAAGGACGGCGCGAAGTTGACCGAGGACGCCGAGGATGTGTTGGCGGAGTTCGAGTATCTGGTGCGCCCGGAGAAGCCGGGACACGTCAGTGGCGATGGTACCGGGACCGCGCTGAAGTTGAATGAGTTGGAGAGCAAAGTTGTCGCAGCCATCGGCGAGGAGGAGGTTGTGATCGATGAAATCATCCGCGCTACCGGCTTGACGAGCGCGGCGGTTTCCGCGACTTTGCTCGCCCTTGAAATGAAACGGGTCATCAAACAGTTGCCCGGCAAGATGTACGCGCGCAACCCGGCATTCCATTCGACTCATGGCTAAATCACTCATCATTACCGAGAAACCCAGCGTGGCCGCGGATATCGCGGCGGCGCTCGGCGGATTCAAGAAGGGCAAAGAATACTACGAGAGCAAGGAGCACGTGCTGTCGTGGGCGGTGGGGCATCTGTTCGAACTGGCGGTGCCGGAGGCGATGAAGGCCCAAGACAAGTGGGCGCTCGACAAGTTGCCGATCATGCCGCCGGAGTTCGAGCTGAACCCGCAGGAGAAAACCGCGTCGCGCGTCAAAGTCCTCACCAAGATTCTCAACAGCAAGGACGTCACCGGCGTCATCAACGCGTGCGATGCCGGGCGCGAGGGCGAACTCATTTTCCGGTACATCGTCCAGTACGCGAAATCCCAGAAGCCGGTGCAACGTCTCTGGCTGCAGTCCATGACCGCCGACTCGATCCGGGAAGGTTTCGAGCGGTTGCGCACCGATGAGGAGATGCTCCCGCTGGCCGCCGCCGCCCGGAGTCGCAACGAAGCCGACTGGCTCGTTGGCATCAACGCGACGCGTGCCTTCACCATGCGACTCATCGGCGGCAAAGGCAGCACCGTCACGTCGCTCGGGCGCGTGCAGACACCGACGTTGGCGATCATGGTCGAGCGCGAGAAGAAGATTGAGAGCTTCAAGCCGCGCGATTTGTGCGAGGTGTTTGGAAATTTCGAGGCGCAAGCCGGCAAGTACACGGGCCGGTGGTTCGATGAGGGATTCCAGAAGGACGAGACGGAGTGGACGCGGACGCAGCGGCTGCTGGCCCGGTTGCGCGTGAACATCGGCGATGCCGAGGCGCGTCTCGGCGAGGAGTTCGGCTCGTTGTGGGATGACCACCGGGCCGCGCCCCGGCTCTGGCACCGGGAACTGGCTGTGGCGTTGCAACGCCGGTGCGCTAGCAAGCCCGGCTTCGTCGAGGTCGAGGAGAAGAAGCCGACCACGCAGGCGTCGCCGCAGTTGTATGATCTGACGACGTTGCAGCGCGAGGCAAACTCCCGGTTCAGTTTCTCGGCGAAGCGGACGCTGCAAATCGCGCAGGCGCTTTACGAGAAGCACAAGGCGATTACCTACCCGCGTACCGATTCGCGGTGCCTGCCGGAAGATTACATCGCCACGGTGAAGAAGACGCTCAAGCAACTCGGTCCGCTCGCCGCGAAGGTCTTGGAGAATGATTGGGTACGGCCCAACAAGCGCATCTTCAACAACGCGAAGGTTAGCGATCACTTTGCCATCATCCCCACCGGCAAGGCGCCCGGTGAGTTGGATGGTGACGAGCAGGCGATTTACGACGCGGTCGTGAAACGGTTCATCGCGGTGTTTTATCCGCCGGCCCAGTTTGAAGTCACCACGCGCATCACGCGCGTCGAGGGTGAGCCATTCAAGACCGAGGGCAAGATCATGGTCGTCCCCGGTTGGATGGAGGTCTACGGGAAGGATGTTGAGAAGGACGGCGAGCAGAACCTGCCGGCCGTGCGCCAAGGCGAGCAGGTTCACACCGCCAGCGTGGATATCAAGGAAGACAAGACCAAGCCGCCACCCCGGTACACCGAAGCCACGATCCTCAGCGCGATGGAAGGCGCCGGTAAGCTTGTGGACGACGAGGAGCTCGCCGAGGCGATGAAAGAGCGTGGTCTCGGCACCCCGGCGACACGAGCGCAGATCATCGAAAACCTCGTCGGCGTGAAGTATCTCACCCGGCACGGCAAGGAATTGCAGCCAACCGCCAAGGCGATGCAGACGATTGGTTTGTTGAAGAACGTCGCGCCAGAACTCGTCAGCCCGGAGCTTACCGGCGAATGGGAATTCAAGCTCCGCGAGATCGAGCATCGGAAGCTCGGTCGCGATGTGTTCATGAAAGAGATTCGCGACCTGACGAAACACATCGTGGATGAGGCGAAGGCTTTCAAGCCGGACGAGCACGTGGACGACACGCCGTTCGGCGAGTGCCCGAAGTGCCGGAGCCAGTTGCAGGAACGGTTCAAGAGCTTCGAGTGTATGAACGAGGACTGCGATTTCACGATCTGGAAGACCATCGCGGGCCGGTTGTTCACGCGTGACGAGGCAGTGAAGTTGATTGCCGACCGCAAGATCGGGCCGCTGACCGGCTTCCTGAGCAAGGCCAAGAAACGATTCAACGCCATCGTGAAACTGACCGATGAGTTCAAGGTCGAGTTCGATTTTGAGGCGACGACCGAGGCGGCCAAGACGGAGATCAACTGCGACAAGTGCGGCGCGGCCATGATCATCCGGCAGGGCCGACGCGGGGAGTTCCTCGCTTGCTCGAAGTATCCCGAGTGCAAGAACGCGCTCAGCTTCAAGCGCGACGAGGCCGGTAAGATTATTCCATTGCCCAAGGCGCCGGAGATCACAACGGACGAGAAGTGCGACAAGTGCGGTTCGCCGATGACGGTCAAACGCAGCCGCCGGGGCGCGTTCCTCGCCTGTACCGGCTATCCGAAATGCAAGAACGCCAAGCCGCTGCCGGAGGAGTTGAAGGCAAAGGTTGCCGCCGCCAAGGCCGCCGCGCCCGCGCCGGTGATGACGGACGAGAAGTGCGACAAGTGCGGCTCGCCGATGTTGAGGCGGCAGGGCCGGTTTGGTGAATTCCTCGGCTGCTCCGCCTACCCGAAGTGCAAGAACATCAAAAAAGTGGCGACCGCCTGAGTGGCGCGCTGGTTGACGCATTCCTCGAATACCTGCGCACCGAGCGCAACGCATCTCCCCTGACCGTCCGCAATTACGGCGCCGATCTCGGTGAGTTCGCGACGTGGTTGCACGAGAAGACCGGCAAGGAGTGCGACTGGAAGCGACTGGAACCTTTGCACGCCCGGGGGTATCTCGTCCACCTCACCGAGCGGCGACTGGAACGGACGACCATTCACTTGAAGATGTCGGCGTTGCGCAGTTTCTACCGGTGGCTCGTCCGGATGGGACACGTGAAACAAAACCCGGTGATGGGCTTGAGCCTGCCGAAGTTGGCGAAGAAGTTGCCGAAGTTCCTGACCGTCCAGCAAATGGAGACGTTGCTCGAAGCGCCGTTGAAGGCCGACGGCGAGCCGGTGGCCAAGCTTCGCGACAAGGCGATGCTCGAGGTGATTTACAGTGCCGGGTTGCGGGTCCATGAACTCGTCGGGTTGAACGACGAGGACGTGGACTTGCTGAGCGAGATTGTCCGCGTTCGAGGGAAGGGGAAGAAGGAACGGCTCGCGGCGATCGGCGCCCCGGCAGTAGACGCGCTGCAGAAATACCTCGAACTCCGCGGGAGCGACTCGCCGCGCAGTCCAATGTTCCGCAACCTGCAAGGTGAACGGCTGACCGCCCGGAGTGTGCAGCGGTTGTTGAAGAAATATCTAATCGCGACCGGGCTCGACCCGTCACTCACGCCCCACAAACTCCGGCACAGCTTCGCCACGCACATGCTGGATGCCGGGGCGGACCTGCGCAGCGTGCAAGAACTCCTGGGTCACGCCAGTTTGTCGACCACGCAAATCTACACCCACGTCACCGCCGAGCGGCTGAAGAAGGTCTACGACAAAGCTCATCCCCGGGCGTGATTACTTCTCCGCGAGCGGATTCCGCCAGCGAAGCTTGTGGAAGCGCTGAAAATCGCTGTCCGTCGAACACAGTGTCGCGCCGTGCTTGAACGCCAACGCGGCCAGATGCGCGTCGGTTGTGAGGTTGCCGGCGGTGCCCGATTCATCCAGCAAAGTCTTGAGGATACGTCAGTGTTCGTCGCCGGGGTGCAGCAGGCGCACGCCCGGTTCGGCTAACCAACCGTCGACGACTTTGAAGGCTTCGGCAACAGCGAGCGGTCGGGGCAGGATCCGGCTGTTGGTGGCGATGCGCAGGAAACCCAAGACCACCACCCACGGCAGCCCGACCGGCTCATCATCGCCGAGTGCGTCTTCGAGCCAAGCCTTGGCGGGCTCATGCGCGGGAGCGTCGGCGTTGATCGCGTAAAGGAGCAGGTTGAGATCGAGGATCTTCATCGAGGGCTACTTTCGTAGCTCCAATTCGCGAAGGATCTCGGCGTCTTCGAGGTTGGCCGCCAGCGTGAGAGCCTTGTCCAGCTTGATGCGGGGTTCACCCATCCGGTAGGCCGGGCAAGAGTAGGCCTTGCGGGCCCGCGCGGGGGCCGCCGGCCGAAGGCCCGCCCGGAGGATCGAGTTGACCAAGCGCTTGAAGGGCACGCGCGACTTGACCGCCTGCTGCTTCAAATGGCGCAGGATGTCATCGTCGATGTTCAGGGTGGTGCGCACGCCGACATCGTAGCTTCACTCAAGATGATGTCAAAGCATCACATTGATTTCGACAGGGAAAGAGGTCATTCCCTGGAAACAGACGTGTGCCGGCCGGGGTCAGGCCCGGTTGAGGTACTTGCCGGTGCGGGTGTCGACTTCGATGGTGTCGCCGGCGTCGATGAAGATCGGGACGCCGACCTCGAAGCCGGTTTCCACCTTGGCGGGCTTGGTGACGTTGGTGGCGGTGTCGCCGCGGATGCCGGGGGGAGCCTCAACCACTTTGAGTTTCACCTTGGGCGGCAGTTCGATCTCGGCCGGCTTGCCTTCGACTTCCATCAGGGTAACGCGGAGGTTTTCGGTGAGATACTTCGCGGCTTCCCCGACGAATTCCTCGTTCAGCGTGATGCTGTCGTAGGTCTCCGGGTCCATGAAATTGTAGCCGGTCTGGTCCTTGTAGCTGTATTCGAGCGACCGGGTGGTCATATTGACCGGCTCGATGCTCTCCGTGCTGCTGAAGCGGACGACGGCGCTCTTGCCGGTGCGCAGGCTGCGGATGGTGGCCTGAACGAAGGCACGCAGGTTGCCGGGCGTGCGGTGTTGCATCTCGAGCACGACGACGACGTCGTTGTTGTACTTGATGGCCATTCCTTTGCGGAGATCGTTGGCTGACGGCATGGTAAATCCTTTGTTACATTATCTTAAACTTGGGCAAATCCTGAGAATCGACAATTCCCACGGGGCGCTTCTTATCGTCGATGGCGACCAAATCGTCAATCTGTCTTTCTTGGAAAATACGCAGGGCGTCCACGGCGAGTGCCCTGTCGGAAATGGTGACCGGGTTGCGCGTCATCACCGTGCGCATCGGCGCCTCCAGAATCTCCGCGGAACGAGCGATGGCGCGGCGGAAATCGCCGTCCGTGAAAATGCCGCTCAGCTTGCCGCGTTGATCCACCACGCTGATGGTCCCGGACTTCGCCTTGGTCATCGCCAGTAGCGCGTCCTTGACGGTACGCGTTTCCGCGATGACGGCGTTGCGCGGGCCGGTACGCATGATGTCCTTGATCTGGAGCAGCATCGTCCGGCCGATCGCGCCGGCAGGGTGCAACTTGGCGTAGTCGGTCTTCTTGAATCCCCGGGCTTCGAGGACGCACATCGCGAGCGCGTCGCCGAGCGCCAGCGTGACGGTGGTCGTCGACGTTGGTGCGAGATTGAATGGGCAAGCTTCCTTCGTCACCCGCAACGGCAGCACGAGGTCGCTGTACCGGGCGAGCTGGGATTTGAGATTGCCGGTCATCGCGATGATGGTGACCCGAAACCGCTTGATGGCCGGCAGGACCCGCAGCAACTCCTCCGTCTCGCCCGAGTAGCTCAACGCCAGCACCACATCGCCGTCGCTGATGACGCCGAGGTCGCCGTGCATCGCGTTGACGGAATCGAGCACCACGCTCGTCGTGCCGGTGCTGTTGAACGTGGCGGCGATTTTTTGGCCGATGTTGCCGGACTTGCCGATGCCGGTGACCACGACTTTGCCCTTGTTCCGAAGACATTTGACGATCAGTTCCACCGCCTCATTGAACCGGGAATTCAACGCCGCGCGCGTACGGCGGAGCGCATCTAGCTCGATATCGAATACAGCTTTGGCGCGCTTGACGTGATTCATCGCGACACGGGTTGTTCGTCGCGCGTGGCGACGACCTGGTTCTTCTCGTTTAGGATGACGACGCGTGCCTTGTGCGTCCGGATATCCTCGTCCGTCAACACCGCGTACGTGAGGATGATGATCTTGTCACCGACGCTGGCCCCGCGAGCTGCCGCGCCGTTCAACGCAATCTCCCCGTTCTTTTCGGACGCGATGACGTACGTTTCGAGGCGACTGCCGGTAGCAACGTTGAGGACCGAAACCTTCTCCAAGGGCAAGATGCCGGCCGCGGCGCGCAGGTCCGGCCCGAGCGCGCAACTACCCTCGTAATGCAAGTCGCACCCCGTCACGACACCGCCGTGCAGCTTGGCCGACAACAATTGTTTCATCCTCATGCGGGGGCGGATACTAGTCGCGCGGCAGGGAGAAATCAATCGCGGGTTGTCCCGTGGGTGCAGCTAGTAGTGTTGGGCACCGACTGGAACTGTAGCCGAAGCGTGAGCTTCGGCTGGAAACTGCCGAGGCTTACGCCTCGGCTACAGTGGGTGCCCCAAACGTACCGGTCGCGCCCGGCAGGCGCTCCCACCATTCTCAAACCCGCGGGTTCCAGTCGTCGTTGGCGAGAACATCGCCAACTTTCAGTGACTCGAAGTAATCTTTCGGCAGGATGTTGCGCTGGCCGTTGAACGTGGCGCCGTCCGGCATGTAGGCGCAGGTCATGGCGATGCGGCGTTTGCGGGTCATGTTCGCTCCGGCGCCGTGCGCGAGAACGCCGTTGTGGAAGCTGCAATCCCCGGCTTTCATCGGGACGGCGACCGGGTCGATCTTTGCCATCTCGGGATAGATTTTGAAAAGATCGGCCATATTCACCCCAATGCCGGCATTGTCGAATCGCCCGTGTTTGTGCGTGCCGGGGATGAACCACATGCAACCATTCTCCAGCGTCGCGTCTTCCAACGCGATCCAGATCGAGATCGAATCCGCGTCGAAGAACGACCAATATGGATTGTCGAGATGCCACGCCGTCGGGTTGCCGAACGGCTCCTTGATCAACGTCTGGTCATGCCACACCCGCATTTGCCGGCCGGTCAACTGCCGCAACATCTGCCCGAGGCCGGGGTTCAGCATGTACCGCTTCACGACGGGACTCATCCGCCACAGGTTCAGTCGCTGGGTGAACACTTTGTCGTAGTGCGACTCGCCTTCTTCGAGCTGGTCTTTCCCGCCGTCACCGACCTTCTTCTTTCCCATCTGCGCGACACAATCCAGCACGGCGGTCTTCAATTCCGCCACCTCATCCGCATTGAGAAATCCCCGGTGGGCGACAAATCCATTTTCGCGATAGTACGCGACCTGTTCCTGCGTAAGCGTCAGCTTCATGTAGGCAAGATAAGCTGGAATCAATCGTCAGACTTGGACTATGTTGCCGTCGATGCCAGCCAAAGTTGCCATCCAGCATCCGTTCGAATGGGTGAAGCGGCTCGGGTTTTCCGTCCAATACTTCCCGGCCTACATTAACCGCACGCGCCGGCTCCACGCCGTGCCGGTGGTACTGATCAGCTTCATGCTGCGCGGGCATGGCCGGCATTTCATCGAGCGCGACGAGTTCGAGGAACATGGCGGTTCGCTGGCCGTGACGCATCACGGTCAACGCCACGACATCGTCACCGACGAAGCCGGCATGGATGTCATGAACGTTTACCTCGACCTGAAGAACCATCCGCCGCCGGTCTTGCCGCGCGAACTCCAGCCGGTCGTCCCGCTGCTGCTGCCGCTGCATCCACAATTCGTCCACCGCCAGAACCGGATCGTCCGCCTCCAGTTCGACGACCCGCAACCTCTGGCGGACCATCTCTTCGCCATCGAACGCGAGTTGCGGGATCGGCCGCCCGGCTTCGAGGAAATGGCACGGCTGCACTTCAAAATATTCCTTATGCTCTGCTGCCGGCATGCGTTGGAAAAAGGTTTCGTCACCGAACCGCCCAGCCGGATGGAAACCCTGCGTCAGCACCTCGACGAATCCTACGCTGAGCCGCACACGCTCGCTGCGTTGGCAAAACGCGCCCGCCTCGGCCGCACCTCGCTGTGCCGTGCATTCAAGGCGCACACCGGCAAGCGGCTCTTCGACTATCTCATCGAACGCCGCATCCAAGCCGCCATGGTCGCGCTACGCAGTACCGACGATAAGATCGTCACCATCGCCCTCAACAGCGGCTTCCGCGACCTCGCTTACTTCAACCGCAAGTTCAAACAACTCGTTGGAGACACACCGTCTGCTTACCGGGCCAATGCCGTGCGGTGAGATTGCGTTCGGAGTTGAGTCGTTCCCAAAGGGGGAAGAAAACTAGCCGCGGCGCGTCCCGACTGAAAGCGCGCATCCGTTCGGGTCGGAGGAGGTACCGACCTTGATGGCGTTGGGGGGATTTGAACAGACGGCCTTCATCGCGGACGCGCCGCCGGCAGAGTGGGCGACGAAAGAAAAGGGACGCTGGCCCGCCGTGGTAGGTAACTCTGCGCGCCCCGCGCAGCCTGATACACGGCCAACCCCAAGCCCAGCGTCCATAATGTTTGGGTGATTATTCAATGGCGTACGAATCGGCGAGTTGGAGCACTTCGCCAAAATCGAGTGGTTTGTGCAGGACCCGGTCGGCTTGGGCCGCTTGGGCCTGCGCTTCAATTTCCTCGCCGCAGTAGCCGGTGCAGATGATGACCCGGGCGTGCGGATGCAGGGCCTTGATCCGCTGGGCGAGGTCCAGCCCGGACATGCCGGGCAGGTTGACGTCGAGAAACGCAAGGTCCACCGGGTTTTGCGCGAGGAACTCCAACGCGCCGCGGGCGGTGTCGCGGATCTCGATGCTGCGCGTGGGAGATTTCAAGACCTCGGCGAGGATCTCGCAGATCGCGGGTTCGTCGTCCACGATGAGGATCCGGTAGAGGCTTGGTTTGATTTCGGTGGCTGTCATTGTCTCGGAACGCCTGAGACTCGTTTTAGCAGTGGGTATGCCACCGCTGCCGGAGTTGAGAAAGCCACCACCAAAAGCGGGGAATGCACAAGTCTGTGCCTCATTTGCGAGGGGGCGGGATTGACAACGCCGGTGCGCATCCCCAATATCCCGCGCCGATGAGAAAACCCAGCGTCACCGTCCGCGTCCCCGCCACCACGGCCAATCTCGGCCCCGGCTTCGACACGCTCGGGATCGCCCTCAAGCTCCACAACCAAGTCTCCATCCGCGAGCTCGACGATGCTGACCGGGTGGAACGGGTGGACGAGATGCGGGATAACGCCTCGGCACTGGCCTTGAGCCGGGAGGCCGTCGCGACGTTTTTCCAACGCAGCAAAGTCAAACCGCACGGGTTGCAGATCGAGGTGAAGGGCGATGTGCCCGCGACCGGTGGTCTTGGCGCCAGCGTCACTGTCCGCCTCGGGATCGTGTACGCGCTGAACGAACTCAACGGCCGGCCGTTGTCAGACGCGGCGATCCTGGAGATCGTCTCCACGCTCGAACACCACCCGGATAACG
>OMJI01000053.1 GCA_900299315.1 Verrucomicrobiota bacterium
GCGGTTACAAACCGCTCCCACAAAACAGGGCGTGTTCACGCATTCTTTCCGCAACACTGTTTGAACTTCTTCCCGCTGCCGCAGGGGCAGGGTTCGTTGCGGCCGACTTTCGGGACGTCGCGCTTGACCGGCGTGGCCGCGTCCGCGATGGCCTTGTCGACGACATCGCCGCCACCGGCTTGCGGGCCGGGGGCGTTGGATTGCGTCAGCGAGCCGCGGAAGGCGCTCGGCTGGGACGCGTCGGGCGCGCTGAGTTGTTGGGGAAGGGCGCGGAGGAAGTTTTCAAACGCCGCGAGGCTGCTGGCCGACCGGAAGACGTTGTTGGCGATCTCGCTCTTCACGTTCGACATCATCTCCTCGAACATGTTGAACGCCTCGCTCTTGTATTCCGTCAGCGGATCCTTCTGGCCATAGGCGCGCAGGCTGATGCCGCTGCGGAGCTGGTCCATGTTGTAGAGATGTTCCTGCCAGAGCCGGTCGAGGGCGTTGAGAACGATAAGCCGCTCGATCATCCGCAACGTGTCCGGTAACTCATGGGCGACCTTGGCTTCGTACGCCTTCTTCACGCGGTCGAGGATAAATTGCCGGATTTCATCCGACGACTTGCCGGCAATCTGATCCTTGCGCAGGCCGATCGGGAACGCGTGGTTGACCCAGCGCACCAAGGCGTCAATCTCCCACTCGTCCTCGGGTTTCTCCTTCGGGCAGAACTCCTCGACGCGCGTCTCGGCAACTTCCTCCAAAATTTCGAAAATCGCCTCGCGCGGATTCTCGCCGCGAATGATCTCGTTGCGGAAGCCGTAGACGACTTCGCGCTGCTTGTTCATCACGTCGTCGTATTCGAGCGTGTGTTTGCGGATGGAGAAGTTGTGTTCCTCGACGCGGCGCTGGGCGGTCTCGATGGAGCGGTTGAGGAGGGGATGTTGCAACTCCTCGCCTTCCTTCATCCCCAACTTCTCCATGATACTGGCGATCCGGCCGCTGGCGAACAACCGCATCAAATCGTCTTCCAGTGACACATAGAACCGCGAACTGCCGGGGTCGCCCTGGCGGGCGCACCGGCCACGCAACTGCCGGTCGATCCGGCGCGCCTCGTGGCGTTCGCTGCCGATGACGTGCAGGCCGCCGACGTCCGGGACTCCCGGCCCGAGTTTGATGTCGGTACCGCGGCCGGCCATATTGGTCGCGATGGTGACCGCGCCGCGCTGACCGGCTCGGGCGACGATCTCGGCTTCCTGCTGGTGGAATTTCGCGTTGAGAACGTTGTGGGGAATCTTCTGGCGCGAGAGCATCCGCGACAGCACTTCGCTGGCTTCGACGCTCGCCGTGCCGACGAGCATCGGCTGGCCTTTCTTGTGGCACTCGACGATCTCGTTGATGATCGCGTTGTACTTCTCGCGGCGTGTCTTGTAGACGATATCGTTCTGGTCGATCCGGATGTTCGGCTTGTTGGTGGGGATGACGACGACGTCGAGCTTGTAGATGTTGTGGAACTCGGTGGCTTCGGTTTCCGCCGTGCCGGTCATACCGGACAGCTTCTGGTAGAGGCGGAAGTAATTCTGGATGGTGATGGTGGCCAGCGTCTGCGTCTCGCGCTCGACGGTGACACCTTCCTTGGCTTCCACCGCTTGGTGCAAGCCATCGCTCCAACGGCGCCCCGGCATGAGACGGCCGGTGAACTCGTCGACGATCATCACTTTGCCTTCTTGTACGACGTACTCGACGTCCTTCTCGAAGAGGCAGTAGGCGCGGAGTAATTGCGAGATGTTGTGGATCCGCTCGGTGCGCTCGTCGTACGCCTGCTGGATTTGCTGTTTGCGCGCTTCCTTCTCGGCGTCCGGCAGGTCGAGCGCGTCCACTTCCTGAATCTCTGTCACCAAGTCCGGGATGACGAACGCGTTCGGGTCATTCGGGCTGAGCAGCTTCCGGCCCTTCTCGGTGAGATCGGCGTCGTGCTGCTTCTCGTCGATCGTGAAGAACAACTCTTCCTTCAGCTCGTGCAATTCCTTCTTGGTCTGGTCGCGGAGGATGTTGAGCTCCGCCTCGTCGATCAACTTGCGGGTCGCCGGCTCCTCCATCATCTTAAGCAACTGCTTGTTCTTCGGCATGCCGAGTTTGACCTGATGCAAGCGCCGACCGGCTTGCTCCTCGCGGTCGAGTTCGTCGTCGACCTTCTTCTCGTCGCGCTTTTCGAGTAGGTCCTTGGCCTCGGCGACCAGCCGGTTGCACAACATCGTCTGCGCCCGGTAAAGCTCCGCCACGCCCGGCTTGTACTTGTCGAACGAATGCGTCGCGACAGTGCTCGGGCCGGAAATGATCAGCGGCGTGCGCGCTTCGTCGATGAGGATGGAGTCCACTTCGTCGACGATCGCGTAGTAATGGCCGCGCTGCACCTGCGTCTCGATGCTGGTGGCCATGCCGTTGTCGCGGAGGTAATCGAAACCAAACTCGGCATTCGTGCCGTACGTGATGTCGCACGTGTACTGCGCCCGGCGCACATCGGGACGCTGGTCGTGCTGGATCACGCCGACGGTCATGCCAAGGAACCGGTAAATCTCGCCCATCCACTCCGCATCGCGCGCTGCGAGGTAGTCGTTGACGGTGACGACGTGGACGCCGCGCCCGGCAAGGGCGTTTAGGTAGACCGGCGCGGTGGCGACGAGCGTCTTGCCTTCGCCGGTGGCCATTTCCGCGATATTCCCGCGATGCAGGACGATTCCACCGATGAGCTGCACGTCGAACGGCACCATGTCCCACCGGTACGGATGTCCGCGCACCGGCCATTCCCGGCCGCACA
>OMJI01000054.1 GCA_900299315.1 Verrucomicrobiota bacterium
CACTACAACTTACCGGCCTCGTCCGCTCACCGCAGTCCGCCCACCAGCCAACGCCCTCCCGCCCCGCCCCCGCAACAACCTACCGGCCCCATCCGCGCCACCGTGACCGATGTGGATATGCCGCTTTCCCAGATGATGGTCCTAACGCTGAAATGGGCCATTGCCGCCATCCCCGCTTTCACCCTCTTCTTCTTCCTCGCGATCCTGCTCCTCAAACTCCTCAACGCCATCTTGCGCTGAGGCACTACCGGACTTCGGCTTCGGTCTCCATCTGCTCTTCGATGGTCATGGCGGTGCTTTGGACGCGGCAGAGATGGGCGTAGAGGCCGTCCACTTCCATTAATTGTTCGTGGGTACCGCGTTCGATGATCTTGCCGCTCTTGAGAACAAGGATTTGGTCGGCGTTCCGGACGGTGGAGAGCCGGTGTGCGATGACGAAGCTGGTGCGATGGGCCATGAGACGGTCGAGGGCTTCTTGGATCAACTTCTCGGTCGCGGTGTCCACGCTGGCGGTGGCTTCGTCCAGAATGAGAATCGGCGGGTCTTTGAGCAATGCCCGGGCGATGCTGACACGTTGCTTTTCGCCGACGCTGAGTTTGACGCCGCGTTCGCCGACCTTGGAATCGTAGCCTTCCGGCAGGCGGGTGATGAAGTCGTGGCAGTTGGCGGCTTGGGCGGCGGCGATCATCTCAGTCTCGGTCGCGTCGAGGCGGCCGTAGAGGATGTTTTCGCGGATGGTGCCGTTGAAGAGAAACGCTTCCTGCGAGACGATGCCGACTTGTTGCCGGAGCGAGGCGAGTGAGACATCCCGGATGTCGTGGCCGTCGATGAGGATGCGGCCACCGGTCACGTCGTAGAACCGGGCGAGCAAGTTGACGACGGTGGTCTTGCCGGAGCCGGTCGGACCGACGAGGGCGATGGTCTGGCCGGGTTGGGCGTGAATCTGGATGTCGTGCAACACCGGCAGGTCTTTGCGGTACTCGAAGCGGACGCTCTCGAACACAACGTCACCGCGCGACTTGGCGAGGGTGTGGGCACCGGATTTGTCGGCCACTTCGAGCGGCGCGTCCATGATGTCGAACACGCGCTCACCGGCCGCCCGACCGGCTTGGAAAATCTGGTTCAGCCCGTGGAGCGACCGGATCGGACCGTAGAACATGCCGATATAGGCGAGGAAGCCGACGAGTTTGCCGACGGTCATTTCGCCCCGCAGCACGGCGAGTCCGCCGAGCCAGAAGACGATGATGTAGCCAATCCACGCCGCGAACTCCATCGCAGGTCCGTACACCGACCACGCCCCCATCACGGTCAACGTCGCGGCGCGCAGCTTGCCGGCTTTCTGGGAGAAGCGGTCCAGTTCGTGTGGCTCACGCCCGAAGCCCTTGATTTGACGGATGCCCTGGAGGTTGTCGTTGAGTAAGGCGTTCATAGCCGAGCTGGCTTCCCGCACGAGCCGGTACCGGCTGTGGGCGGTCGTGGTGTAGATCAACGCGCCGCCAACGAGCAGCGGAATCGGCACGAGCGCCCACAAGGTGAGTTGCGGACTGAAGGTCAGCATCATGTAGCCGACAGCAAGGATGCCGAGGATGGCGACGGTGCCCTGCTCGATGCCGTCGATGAGGACACGCTCGACGGCGTTGACGTCGTCGATCACGCGGGTCATCAGATCGCCGGTGGCGCGTTGGTCGTAATAGCGGACGCTGAGGCGCTGGAGCTTGTCGTAGAGGTCGCGGCGCATGTCGAAGATGACGCGTTGCTCGAAGCGGTTGTTGAGCTGGATGCGGAGGAAGTTAAAGAAGTCGCGGAAGAAACAGGCGGCAAGCAGGCCACCGGCCATCCAGACGATGGCGGTTGTGGTGGTACCGGCGATGAGTTTGTCGACGAGTACTTGTGTGAGTTTCGGAAACGCCAACCCGGCCAGCGTGGTGAGGATCGCGCAGGCCATGGTGCCGACGGCGAACATGGGATACCGGCCAACGTAGCCGAAGACGCGCTGGAAGATTTCACGGGCGGACCGTTTGCGGGCTATCATCGTCTCGTCGTTATCGGTATCGTGCCAAACCATAAAAATGACGATAGCAGACTGCCGGGGTGAGTCGAGTGGAAGGTGTTGCCGGGTACACGGAAGTCGGTAACCCGCTGGGCGTGAATAAGATTGCCTCGAATACCGGTCAGGTCTATAAGGCTTGGCACTAGGAGAACAGTGATGGTCGGCAAACGGAGAGGCGCTGTTTTGTCGTCATGCATCAGAAGTCTTTCTCATGGTGCCAGCGCTCATCTGCGCCAATCCGCTGATTCCGGGTGCCATCTGCCGGCCGCTCACTTCTAACAACCCCAACAAAACCAGGAGATCTGCTATGGGTATGATGAAGGAGTTCAAAGAGTTCGCCATGCGCGGAAACGTTGTCGACATGGCCGTCGGTATCATCATCGGTGGCGCGTTCGGCAAGATTGTCAGCTCACTGGTCAGCGACGTCTTGATGCCGCCGATTGGCGTGATGATGGGTGGTGTGGACTTCAGCAGCCTTGCAATTCAAGTCCGCGCGGCGGGCGTTGACGCGGCGGGGAAAGCAGTCCCGGCGGTTCTGATCAGCTACGGCAAATTCATCAACACGATCATCGACTTCATCATCGTGGCGTTCTGCATCTTCCTGATCATCAAAGCGATGAACTCACTGAAGAAGCAGCCGGCACCGGCACCCGCTGGCCCGCCGACCACGAAGGAATGTCCGCTTTGCCTTTCCACCATTCCGATCAAGGCAACGCGTTGCGCGCATTGCACGGCTGACGTGAAGTAACCGGCGTCAGTACTGCAATGCAGCCCACTCGGCGAGGGTGTTGACGTTGCAAAGCGTCCGCCCCCAGTCGGGTCGGCTCACAAGCCGGGCGTTCAGGCGCGGGATGAGGCGTTGAAGGGAAAGGTCGCCAGCCCGGATTTGTTCTTCGACAATTGACAAACAGCGGCGGTGATAGACGGCATGCAGTGGTTCGAAATACTCACCGGCCTGCGGCACAACGGCATCGTAGCCGGTCAGCAACTCGGTCAGTTCCCGAATCACGACCGGGTCAAGTAACGGCATGTCGCAGGCCACGAGAAAAATCGCGTCCGTCTCCACTCGCCGCAAAGCGGTCGCCAGACCGCCGATGGGACCAAGGCCGGGGGTGTCATCCTCCCGGACGACGAGGGTTTGCGGGAAGCACTGCCGCAACACCGCCTCGACGCGCGGACCGATGAGCGCGGCCTTGTCGGTCCCCATTCGCGAACTGGCTCCGCCAGCAAGCATGACGCCGGTAAAGGTCATGGCCGTATCTTACCGGCTAGGCGCAAAACGTTCCATCACTTTGGGTTTGCGCGCGTTGGAAAGTCTGGTAGTTATTTAAAGGGGTTGCGAGGCGTATCAAACAAAAGCACAGCCGCAAGCGCGGCTCTGATGGTAGGAGGAATCGACATGAAGCTATCAACCCTAGGAATTGTGTCGTTGTGTGTTTTCGTCGGCGGAACGATTGGCTGTGGCAAGAAGGAAGAACCATCGCCGCCGCCCGCGCCGGCTGCTGTCCCTGCCCAACCGGAGGCGCCGAAGATGGCGGCTCCCACACCGGCCCCGGCGCCGGCCGCACCGAGTTCCGTGACAGAATCCGCCACAAAAGTCGCGGGACTGATCAGCAAGGCTCGCACGCTGATCGACCAGAAGGACTACGCCGGTGCATTGAATGTCTTGAAAGAACTGTCGGCCCAGAAACTCACCCCCGATCAGCAGAAAACCGTGGATGAGCTACAGGCCACTGCCCAGAAACAAGCAGCAAATGCCGCGGTCAACAAGGCTGGTGCCGAAGCCGGGAAGGCCATCGGCGGATTGCTGGGCAAGTAGTGCGTAACCGTTAACCATAACAACGAGGTAAGCAGACGCTGGATGTCGTGCTGACCAGCGGCACGGCCGGCAACTACTGCAACGATGCCGTGGCGTCGGCGGAAGGCATGAAGGAATCCGCTCAAGACCGTCACCTTCCATGCCGTCCCGCGTCTCGCGCCGAAGCAGCAGATCACCTACACCATCACGGCCAAGGGCGCCGCTACCGGCGACCATCGCCTGAAGGTGGATCTGACCTCGGACATCCTGACCGAGCCGGTCACCCACGAAGAATCCACCCACGTGTACTAACACGTCGGTATGACAGGAAGGGGCGACCCCCGCGCGGGGTCGCCCTTTTCCTTTTTGCCTGTTGACCCGCGTGGTGCAACGGCTACTATCGGGCGCTTTCACCAACTACGAGTCGCAGGAGAAATTTCATGTCCGCTGACATTACATCGCTGCAAAAAGAGACCCGCAAGTTCAAGCCATCTGCCGCGTTCGCCAAGCAGGCACATATCCAGTCGCCCGCGGAGTACCAGAAACTCTACCGGGAATCGATCCACTCGCCGCGGTCGTTCTGGCCGCGCATGGCGAAGGAGCTGGCTTGGTTCAAACCGTGGAAGCGGCTCCATGAGTGGGAGGAGCCGTTTGCCAAGTGGTTCATCGGCGGCCAACTCAACGTCAGCTACAACTGCCTCGACCGGCACCTGACCGGCTCGCGCCGCAACAAAGCCGCCATTGTTTGGGAAGGCGAGCCTGCCGGACCCGGCAAGCCGGGCGAGGAACGCGTCCTCACCTACACCGACCTCCACCGGGAAGTCTGCCTGTTCGCCAACGTTCTCAAACGCAACGGCATCGTCAAAGGCGACCGGATCATCATCTACATGCCGCTCGTGCCGGAGGCCGCCATCGCGATGCTCGCCTGCGCCCGCATCGGCGCGACGCATTCGGTGGTGTTCGGCGGCTTCAGCGCGCAGGCGTTGATCGACCGGATCCACGACTGCGGCGCGAAGATGGTCATCACCGCCGACGGTGGCTACCGGCGCGGCTCCGTCATCCCGTTGAAGAAGAACGTCGACGAGGCGCTCAAGCAATGTGCGGGCGTGAAACGCGTCATTGTCCTACGCCGCGCGAACAACGACATCCACATCGAGGAAGGCCGGGATGTCTGGTGGCACCGGGAGTTGGAGTACGTCACCGCCGATTGCCCCGCCGAGCACCTCGACAGCGAGCACCCGCTCTACATCCTTTACACCAGCGGTTCGACCGGCAAGCCCAAGGGCGTGCTGCACACCACGGCCGGCTACCTGCTCGGCGCGTATCTCACCACGAAGTACGTGTTTGATTTGAAGGAAGAAGACACGTTCTGGTGCACCGCCGACATCGGCTGGGTCACCGGGCATTCCTACACCGTCTACGGCGCGCTGGCCAACGGCGCGACCACCGTCCTCTACGAAGGCGCGCCGAACTGGCCGGAGCCTGACCGTTTCTGGCGGATCATCGACAAGTACAAGGTCACCATCTTCTACACCGCGCCGACCGCGATCCGCGCCTTCATGCGTTGGGGCGATGACTGGGTCACGAAGCACGACCTCTCGTCGCTGCGCCTGCTCGGCAGCGTCGGCGAACCGATCAATCCCGAAGCGTGGATGTGGTACTACAACGTCATCGGCAAGAAACGCTGTCCCATCGTCGACACGTGGTGGCAGACGGAGACCGGCTCAATTCTCATCACCACGTTGCCCGGCGCGATGTCCACCAAGCCCGGCAGCGCCGGCCTGCCGTTCTTCGGCGTGGACCCGGTCGTCGTGAACAAGGAAGGCAAGGAGCTCCCGGCCAACGTCGGCGGCTACCTCATCATCCGCAAACCGTGGCCGTCGATCATGCGGACGATTTACGGCGATCCCGAGCGGTTCAAGCGGCAGTACTTCAGCGAGATTCCACACGTGTACTTTACCGGCGATGGCTGCCGGCGCGACAAGGATGGCTATTTCTGGATCGTCGGCCGGATCGACGACGTGCTCAACGTCGCCGGTCACCGCATCGGCACGGCCGAGGTGGAAAGCGCCATCGTCAGCCACCCGAAAGTCGCCGAAGCCGCCGTGGTGGGCCGACCGGATAGCTTGAAAGGCCAGGCACTCGTCGCCTTCGTCACACCGAAACAAGGCACTGTCGTCACGCCTGAGTTGAAGGAAGAACTGCGCAGCCACATCGGCGTCCAGATCGGCAGCATCGCGAAGCCGGACGACATCCGCTTCACCGACGCGCTGCCCAAGACCCGATCCGGTAAGATCATGCGCCGGCTCCTCAAGGAAATCGCAGCCGGTGGGGACGTCAAAGGCGACACGACGACCTTGGAAGATCTCAACGTGCTCGCCAAGCTCCGCGCTGACGAAGACTAGGGCTCATGATTTCCCGCATCCTCACCACATTGGGCTTTGCCGTTCTGCTTGTAGGAACTGTTTACTTGCTTTCGCCTTACGCGAAGTTGAGCGCGCTTAAGGATGTCCTGCGTTACGGCCACGACGTACCGGCCCATACCTTGGTGGACATCCCCGCGTTGACGGCGTCATTGCGGAGTGAACTCAGCCGCCATCCACTGCTGACAGCCGGGATTGGTGACGCCGAACTGACTCAGATCCTAACGACGCTGGCCACACCACAAGGCGTCGCGTTCATCGCCACCTCTGGGCTCACCGACTTGCGCAAAGCCGCGCACATCGTGAGCACTCAGCCACCGACCACAATCGCCATCGCCCACACGTCGTATTGCTCGCTCACATGTTTTACCTTCGAGGGACCAAGCGGCGTGAAATTCTACTTCACCCCCGGGCCGCTGCGCTGGCGAATCCGTCGCGTGATCCTCCCCGCATAACCCCCGTGGCAAATTTGAACCTCGCGCGTAAGAAACGCGCTTCGGTTTGTGAGAATTACCGCCGCCTTCCGCCCGCTCAAGTAGCTACCGGCAAAGACGTTGGGCAGCAAGAGACCTTTTCTCTGGCCTGCAAGTTGCATGTTTCCGGGTATGCACAAGCTGGTGTGACATGGCAGGCCACTGGATTTCTGATATCTCCACGTTCCTATTCCCGCCGGAATGGATCAAGGCTGCGCTCGTCCTCGCCCTGATCAGCGCGTGGGTTGTCATTGCGCTGTTCGCCTACCTGAATCACTCGACGCGGCGCCGGTACTTCAGCCTGTGGACGGTCGCGTGGATGTTTTACTCCGTCTACCTCGCGGCTTCGATCGGGTTATTGGAGTTCCCGGACTCGCCGTGGTTGATGATGACGCGCAGCGGCTGCATCGGCATCAGCGCGCTGTTCATGTTCTGGGGTAGCTTCCAATTCACCAAGCAAGACCGCCGGCAACGAGAACTCGGCTTTGGCGTTTCGATGATCGTGCTCTGGAGTTACATCGCTGCGTTCCACGTGCGCGACCGGCTCTGGATCACCACACCGGTCTTTGCGCTCCTCGCGGTCGCCGGCGCTTACACCGGCATCGCCTACTTCCGGCGGCGGCGCCAATTCCTTGGCGGAACGATCCTCGGTGGCGGGTTCATTTTGTGGGGACTACATCTGCTGGCATTCCCC
>OMJI01000055.1 GCA_900299315.1 Verrucomicrobiota bacterium
ATATTCCTCGTCGGCCTGCCAGAGCCGGGTTGTGGTCAGGTTGGCCCGTGTGATCCATTCGGCATGGCCGTCCACGAACGCCTCGTTCTCACCGTCCCAGGCACCAAGGTAGTACAACGGACCCCATCGGGCGTTCACGGGCCGGTGATTGCGCCAGTAGGGGTCGGGATAATAGTAATCGGCGGGAGTCCGATTATTGAGTTCCGTGATCATCGCTGCACCGCTGGGATCGATGGCGTCGGTTGTGCGGCTGAGCAGCTTGTTATCCGTCGCCGGCCACGTGATGTTTATAATGGGGTAGAATCCATTGCCGCGGAATCCCGCGAGGATGCCATACGTGAACCACGAAACACCGAACGCGTCCGCCCACGGGTCGAAGAGAGCGGCCGTCGCTGCCGCGGCGAGTTGACGGCCGCGCATATTGGGACAGACGAACACACCCCGGAGCATCCCCACGGACGCGATCCAGTTCGTTGCCGTGGCGGGAGAGAACTGATAGGCGCGGTTCTCGGTCAGCGGGAAGAACGCGCTGCCGGAATCACTCGTGTAGGCCAGCAGTCCGAGGGCGAGCTGGCGTTCGTTGTTCAAACAGGCGATCCGCCGCGCTTTTTCACGCGCCTCCTTGAATGCCGGCATCAACAACGCCGCCAAAAGCAGGATGATCGCGATGACGACGAGGAGCTCGACCAAGGTGAAGGCGGAACGGCGAGACTGTAGACTGAAGACTGAAGACCGAAGACTTGAAGCCCCCCGGTAGGGACGGCTCTCGCCTACTCCGCCGAAGCAGCCGCCTCGGCTGCGAAGGCTGGACGAGCCGTCCGTCGCCAAGACTGGCCTCGAGAACCCGGACGGCCCGCTCGGAGAGCGGGCCCTACCAACGGCCAGACCCCTGGAGGGCGAAGGGCCGCGGAGCCGCTGGCTGATCTCGGTCATCTGACCTCTGACCGCTTACCACCGCCGTCCGCGTCGGAACCACGCCCAAACCAAGCCGCCGCCGCAGAGCAGGAGGAAAATCGTGGAGGGCTCGGGAATCATGCCGAGCGTGTAGTAGCCGTCGGACAGGTTCGCGTTAAGCACGTTGAACGAGACCTGCTGGCCGGCCACAGTCGCCGCCAAGCCGAGGTCGGTCCAGGAGCCGCCGAGACTCGATTTGTACAACAGGGCATAGCTGCCGGACGTCGGCTGACTGGCGCCCGGTGCCAAGCTGAAATCGAACGTGAACTTAGCGTCGAGACTGTCCGCGGTTGTCTTGTCAAGGTACCAGTCGCGCGACCAGCGCGCGTAGTTGATGCCGCCCACCGTGACCGCCGTCCAACTGTTCGCCGCGTCGCTCGCCCGGCCCGCGAGCAGGAACTCGCCGTCGCTGTTCAGCGAGTTGTTCAGCGCCGCGAGCTTGAGCCCGCCGCCGTCTTCGCTCGTGGTCACGCTGCCCGGGTTTAGGGCCGTCCCCGTCACGGTCTTGTCGCCGATGCCGATCAGGTCGAGATCGTAGTTGCCGTTGCCGGTCGTCTTGCCGGCGTACAGATCGTTGGCGGCGAGCGTCGTGCCGTACTTGGCCGAGAGCCGGTTCTCGACGATGATCCGCTCGGCATCGTTCAGCGCCCGGTTGTACACGATCACCTCGGCAATGTCGCCGACGAAGTTGTTGGGCACGCCATCCAACTGATTGCCGATCCGGAACTGGGTGGAAACCGGCGTGGTCGCGTTCAGGCTGGTGGTCTGATCGCTGTTGGCGAAGGTGTTTCCGTTTAAGCGACCACTCATTGCCACGGAACCGCCACCGCTACGGCGCGAATCGCTGATGTTCACGCCCGCTGTTGGGATGGTGGGCTGGATGACGGTGTCTGGGTCGGTGAAATTCATGTAACGAAGCTGATTGGTGCTGCCGGTGTAAAAAGCGCCGAAGCGATTGGCCGAGCTATTCAGCCCGAAAAGCCCTTGTTGTGCGTTGCTGACCAGCGGGTTGAACACGATGAACCAGGTCGAGTCATTGACGATGCCGAGGTCGGTGTTTCCGCTCGTGACCATGCGGTTGGGTGAGCCGACGGTCGTGGTCGTGTTGCCGAGGTCGCGGTTGAAGCGGATGACGGGTTGGTAGACGCCGCCGCCGCGGTCAATGCCGTTCTGGACGTAGATCGGCTGGGCGCTGCCGCTGGCGGAGACGTTGATGGCGCTGCCGAGCGCGCCCTAGTTGGCCCAGGCGCTGACGCTGCCGCCGTTGGCGATCGAGCCGCCATTGACGGTGCTGGTGGCATCGGCGCTGAACCAGGCCTGCAGGCCGTTCTGGACGATGGTGGCGTGCAGGCTCGAGGCCGCGCCAACCAGCGCGACGGCGACGGCGGCGGTGAAGGCGAACGGACGCGGGCGGACGATGGCGTGTTTCATGAATGGCTCCGACGGTTGTGGGTTGCGGCGTCGAACATTATTTCTCTTTTCTCTTGGCAAGAGTATAGCGCCGGGGCGAATCGGCCGCCATAGGTGTTTGCGGCAATCTTCTCTGGATTTGCGACAGGCGGGAAAGACAGGTTGACGGGTGACAGTTGACGGTTGATGGTGGGCGGAGGCCGTTCCGCCTCTCGCCTCGGCGTAGCCTGGGTCGCAGTCCCGCTTCGCGGGGCGGAGTAGGCGCGGCCCGCCCTCCAGGAGCCCGGTTGACGGCGAGGGCGGGGCCGCTCGCTCTCCGAACGAGCCCCCTGTCTCGGATCAATAGATTTTGCAAACCAGGCATGTTCCGACTAAAGTGATCGCATGAAAAGTTGGCTCTCGGACCGGATCAGTTTTGACCCAAGTATTTGCCATGGCAAACCGGTCGTGCGTGGCACGCGGGTCCTGGTCGCCAACGTTGTGGGCGCCGTCGCGGCCGGCGAATCCACTGCCGGCATCCTCGAAGATTATCCGTCCCTCACAGAACCCGACATTCGCGCCTGCCTGGAATTTGCCGGCGAATTGACGGCCATGGAGAGTGTCGAAGCGTGACTTGCGCCGGATGAACTTTTTTCTCGATGAGAATTTCCCCCGTTCCGCTCTGACACAACTCCAACGCGCCGGTCACGCTGCCAGTCACGCCTTGGAGGCGTTTCCTCCCGGCACGACCGACGATCGGCTCTTCGCCCATGCCCAACAAACGGCGGCGATCCTGGTGACGACGGACAAGGATTTCTTCCACACGATCCCGTTAGCCTTTGCGCAACATCACGGTGCCATCGTGATCACGCTGCGCCGGCCCAATCGGACCGATCTCACACGTCGTTTGGCCGATGCGTTGGCTGTGCTCGGTAATCGAGGCTTGGAGAACACCGTCTGGCTGGTGACGGACACTCGGATCTACAGCCGCCAGAAGCCGTGATTTGCAGGTGCCTCACACAAGGGGTGAAGCTGGTTCCTTTCCTGACTCTGCTTGCCCGCCGTAGCTTTCTGTGCGCGTGGATGGCCCGGTCTTCATCGGCGCGAAGGACCGCGCTTGAGTCAAATCTTTGCGTGTATGGATTTCACCTGGCTCGAATTTACACACGGCGGCTCGATCATTCCCGCCGCGGCGGTGATTCCCCGCAGGGCCGGTACCATTACCAAGCTGGCGGAAATCCTCGGCGTGCGACCGGGTCGGCAGACGGCGGCCCGTGAGCCGCACCGGCGTGGGCGCAATCGTCGCTTGATTTTCCGCAGCGCCCGGCTTGACAGGTCCGACCTTGGTACGACTATGGTGAAGCTCGTGAAAACACTGACATTGAGCGCTGCCAAGGCGAAGTTCTCCGAGGTGATCGACGAGGTTGCCGGTGGTGAAGATGTCATCGTGACGCGCCTGGGCAAACCGATCGCGCGGATCAGCCGGTTTGACCGTACGCCGGCCGGGGGCCGACTTGGATTCATGGCCGGCCAGGGGTGGATGGCGTCGGATTTCGATGATTGGCCGGCCGCTGAAGCCGAACCGTTCGGGATGACCGACTGAGGCGGCGCCATGCGCATCCTGCTCGACACGCATTCGCTCTACTGGGCTTCGATGCTTACCGGCGGCTCCCGCTGCTGCACCGGGACCCGTTTGACCGGATGCTCGTCGCGCAGGCCCAGGCGGAGGCACTGACGCTGCTGACGCGCGACCCCGAGCTGCCGCGCTACGACGTGCCGGTCGTGGCCGCCTGAACGGTGGACTTGTCTTGCCTTGCGCGGCGCACCGGCGCAGAATCGCCGCCCGATGCCAACGACCGCGCCCCGCATCCTGCTGATTCTGCCGACCGACATCGAGACCGGCCGGGGGATCCTGCGCGGCGTGCGCGATTATGCCCGACGCGAGACCCGGTGGGTGTTCCAGGTGCTGCATCCGCACCTGGTGGACTGGCCATTAGTGGCGGCGGCCCGGCCCGACGGCATCATCGCTCATCTGCACCGCCACAGCCTCGCCGCCATGGTCCGCCGTCTGCACAAGCCCGTCGTCAATGTCTCGAACGTGATCGGCGACCGGCTCGGGTTCCCGCGGGTCGGCTCCGACGACGCGGCGGTGGGCAAAGTGGCGGCCGAGCATTTCCTCGAACGCGGGTTTCGTCAGTTCGGGTTTTTCGGCTACCCGGCGTTCACGCACTCGCGCGGACGCGAGCAGGGGTTTCGCGACCGGCTGGCGGCCGCAAAGTGCGCCTGCTCGACCTTTGCGACCCGGCCGCCGGCCGGCACCCGGCCACGCGAGCCGTGGGCGGGTCTCGATGAGCGGGTCCGGCCCTGGCTGCACGCATTGCCAAAACCGGTGGCGATCTTCACGCCGAGCGCCGAGCGCGGGTTCGAGTTGCTCGAGGTCTGCCGCCAGGAACGGCTCGCCGTGCCCCACACGGTGGCGGTGCTCGGGGTTGATAACGACGAGCTGATCTGCGAACTGGCGATGCCGCCGCTCTCGGCGATCCGCACCGCCACCGAGCAGATCGGGTCCGCGGCGGCGGCAGTGCTGGCGCGGTTGCTGGCGGGCGGGGCGCCACCGGCGGGGCCGGTCCTGGTGCCGCCGGGCGAGGTGGTGGTGCGGCAATCAACCGATGTGCTGGCGGTGCACGATCCCGCGCTCGAGAAGGCGTTGCGGTACATCCGCGACCACCTCGAACGCCCGCTCGGCGTGGCCGAGATCGCCCGCGTGGCGGGGGTGTCGCGCCGCAGGCTCGAACGCAAGTTCCGCCAGACGGTCGGGGTAAGCGCGCTCCAGGAAATCCGGCGGCGCCGGCTCGAACGGGCCCAGCAGCTCCTG
>OMJI01000056.1 GCA_900299315.1 Verrucomicrobiota bacterium
GAAGACGGAGATGTCGTAGGTATTGTCGGCTTCCGAGCTGAACAGAGTGCAGTATCGCGGTGAGATACTCTCCGAAGAACCGACCGTGATGACGTTCTTGGCGGTGGCGGGCGGGGTGATCAAAACATCGCCGTAGCCGCCGACGTTGCCGACGCCGTTCGCATTCCCGCCCGCGAAGACCATGAGCATCTCTTGGTTGACGGGAGAAGGTCCGGGTGTGCCGGGTAAGCCGGTATTCAGGGCGTCGCGGGTAAGTTGGTCGTAGGACTGCGCCAAGGAGTTGTACACACCGTCGTTCACGCCCCGGGAGAGAACTTCGCCCCAGCTATTGTTCTGGATGCGGGCCTGCTTGAGGTAAGATTCGGCCGAAATGCTCTCCGGATCAGGCACGGTGAAAAGTGCGCCATCGGAAATCTTGGTGGAGCCAATGCGTCCGAATGGGTTAACGCCCAACCCGTCGAGGAAGGGCAAACTCGCGGATTGTTCGCTACGGAAGACGCAAAGCCCTTGGCCAAGGGCGCAATTGGCGACCTCTTTGGCCACGTTGGTTTGAGCGCACGATGTTACGCAGTTTGTGACAGTCGTCGGGATGGGTGTGATGTCGTAGTTAGTGCAGATGAGGGTAGGGTCGTTCAGACAGTTTCCAATCGTGAAACCGTTGGTCTGCAGCACGAGCACATCTGTGTATGTGCAGTTGCTCACGGCGACGTTGCGTACGGGTGGAAGAATGAGGTCACCAGCCGAAAGATCACTGCCGGCGATGATGGAGGCGACAAATGTTCCATGACCGTCCGTATCATCGCCATCCCGGTAGATCACCCGGGTATAGGGACGGAAAACCAGCCCCCAAAATGAAGTCTCAAACTTCGGGTTAAATCCGAGCGTGTAGGTGCTAACATCGTATGCGTTGAGCGCGTAGAATGCCGGGTGCATCACGAAGTTTTCGCCGCCAATCGGGTGAGCCTTATCCAAGCCGGTATCGACTACGTCAACGACCGGGTACTGCGCGGACTCGGAAGAGAATCCCCAGACGGTGAGCAGGAGATTGGTGTAGGTGTCAGTGCTTGGGTCGGGAGTATGATGCGCAAAAAAAGGGGCAGTGAAAGGGTTCAGAATGAGATTTGCGTTGGTTCGGGAAGAACTGATCAAGCTTTGGATTTCAGACTGGAGTGCCGCTGTGCCGACGCGCTCAATCCAGAGCACGTCCTCAATCGCCGCCAAGTCCGCCAGCCGGGAGGCATCGAGCATGACTTGCACGATCAACTGTTTGCGTTGCTCGCGAACCGTGCTGCTCAGCGCGCCGATTGCCTTGACCTTGGCCAGCGCCGCCGCCGCGTCGTGACCGGTGGCGATACCCACCCGGACCTCGACCTTGCCGACGGCACTCTCCAGGGAGGTCGTCAGCTTGTAATAAGGATGATACGGACCGACCCATTGGACCGGGCCGCCCGCCGTCACCAACGCCTGCATTTTGGCGGCATTGGCTTTGACGAGGTAAGTGTTATTGGGGACGTACTTGATGACTTCCGCCCCGGCGTCGGTGACCAGCTTCCGCCACTCCGGCAAGACCGGCCCCGCAAACTGCACCAGCAACAACTGCTTCTCGCCGCCCTGCTGGGACTGAAGTCCGGTGGGGACGGCCGTCGCGCCTTTCTTGGTGTCGATGGCGCACTTCTCCAATTCGATCACGTTCAGGTAATTCACCTTCTGCGCCCGGCTGTCGTACTTGCCGAGTAGGGAGGTGGTCTCCGCGTCGCTCGCTTCCACGAGCCAATACGAGCCGTAATCACGGACCTTGGTGATGCCTTGGGCTTTGAGGTCGGCAGTCGTCTCGCCGTCCTTGGGGTAGATGAGAACCTTGTTGAGTGCCGGGTTCTCAGCAGTGGCAATGCGGGCGGCGCCCAGTAGTGAAATCCCAACCAGAAGTGACAGCAAACGTGGCCATCGTGACGTAATCATAAACTCGCTCTCCTCCGTCTTCGCCTATACGCGCGTGGGTGAGGTTTAACACGGTGCGCGCCGGCTTTGCAACCAAAGTTTGTCATTTTTTCGTCCGCGGAATTTTCTCTCCGCTACGGTGCCGGTTCCGTCGCCTTTTCCAACCGCGCCTTGGCGGCGGCGCTTTGGGCCCGGGCTGCAGCCGCCGTCTTTGCTCGCTCCCAGAGCTGCGCGAATGGCGGCAGACCCGTCCGCTCGATCACCTTCTCGTCCTTACGCGTCTTCATGTACTCCTGCCAACAATACCGGGCGGCGATGAACGCCCCCGGCCACCGGTCCTCTTGCCCGGCCACCAGCCAGTAGGTCGCCTGTGACAATAATCCCTCCACCATCGCCAACGCTTCCCGTTGGCTCATATCCTTGATCTGCTCGCGAAACTCGTTGCGGACGAATGTCTCGAAATTCTTTTGCGAAGTCGCTTCCGGATACTCCTCGCGCATCGCGTCAAAGGCCTCCCGGGCCTGGCTGGTGTAGTGGTTCACGTACAACACCAGGATGGCGTCCTTCAAAAAGTTCCGGTGCGCGCTCTTGATGCTGGTCTCGTCGGGGTGCGCCTGCCGGGCGCCTTGATAAGCCCTGTTCACCGTCACGAACGCGTCCGGGTTTGGTGACGGAGTGAAGATGTTCTCCGCCGGTTCCGCCACGAGCCGACCGGTCCAGAAGTTGTCCTGCATCGACTGGAAAATCATCCGGTCGATCTGGATCTGGTCAAACCCCTTGGCGTAAGGCCGACCCCGGTACGCCCAGTAAATCGCGTGCGCAGCCGGTAGCCGCCAATCCAGCGGGCCGTACTGTTCATCGACCTTCTGCATTACCTCCGTCAGGAGTTTGTACTCCTCGCGCATCCGCTTCACGCGCGGATCGTCGGGGTGGGTGAGGCAAAACGCGTAATCCGGTCGAGGTCCGTCGAACAGCAGCCCCATCTCCGCTGCCCACTCGCGTTTATAGTACATGTGGGCCTGGTCGAGGATGTTTCCCATCTTGTGCTGAAAGATCCAACCCAGTTCCCGGTAGAGATTCGCGTCACCCGGGTTGTAGAACAACCCCTGGTCGCGCATCAGCTCGAACCCGTGTTTCACCCAGCGCCACCGGTCGGCCGGGCTGTCGAGCAACACGCTGATGTTGTACGCCATGTTCCAGCCGTGGAACGCCCACACCAGCGCAAACCGCGGCTCCAGTTTCGTGATCCAGTCCGCCAACTGGACCAGCTCAAAATACTTCTTCTCCTCCTGCAACTTCGACGCCCGCAGCCACAACACATCCGCGATGATCCCCCGGAACCCGCCGAGCGCCACCGAGGTAAAACTCACCAACGGCGGCGAATTCTCCAGCGGCTTCTCCCAATTCAGATGATACTCCTGCCGCATCTCCAGCAACGGCCCATGCTGCCGCCCGGCCAGCCATAAGCTGCCAGCCGCAATCGCAACAAACACGATATTCGTCAGCCCCCTCACTCCTGCTCCTTCTCCTGCTCGTGCTCCTGCTCGGTCGTCCCGTAGCCCGCCGGTTCCTCACTCACCCGGTTGTTCAAACTCATAATCAACCCCGTCACCATCGAAACGATCCTCAGCAATCGCTCTTTTCCTTCCGTCACCGCACCTGCCGGCACCAACTTCTTCGCCACGGCAACATCAAGACAAGCCGCGCACTCCACTGCGGAACCGCGGGCGATCTCCAAGTAGCGGCAGCGGTCGCGGATTGAAAATTTCCCATTCCCCTCGGCGATGTTCAGCGGGATGCTGGTGGAAGCCCGGTCGAGTTGATCCCGCACGGCGCGCGCCGGTAGGAGAGCGATGAATTCCTCTGTCCAAGCCGTGAACTGAACGGCGTGTTGATAGACTTCCAGCTTCTCGTGATCGAGTTGCGGCTTCATGGGAAACACCTTCGAGCACGAGCACGAGTGCGAGCAGGAGTAGGAGGGGAAGTTTTCATTCGCTCGGCAACGCGACCTCGCGGCGGTTGAAGAAGAAGGTGGTCACGGCGGCGCACAGGCCGGAGTAGATGATGATCTTGATGAGGAATGCCCCGGCCACTGCGCTCCATTCCAGCAGCCGGCCGGCCGACAGGTACTCCAGCAAATTCGGCCCCTGCAGCGGTTGCACGATGGCGCTCTCCACCCACAACAACCCTCGCAACAGCCAATCCAGCGCCGTCTCGCCAACGGTGCTTTGCGGGCCGGCACCAAAATACGTTCCTTTGTCGCGGGCGAGCGACGCCACATAGTCCCCGGCCTTCACGAGCAATAAAATGTACCCGCTCACCAGTGCCGCCACCGGCAAGGACAGCAGCGTCCCGGCTGACACCGCGACCGCGCCGAGGAACGCGAGTTGAAAGAGCGCCAGCAACAAGCTCCGAACGAGGTTGCCCTCAAAGCTCCCGGCGTACGTCAGCAGTTCCAGCCCGTCTCTTGGTTCGAACAACACCGCGATGGGCAACGGGTTGATATTGGCGTATTCGACGGCGATGCGCCGGGCGCCCTTGAACGCCGCGGCCGGGATCTCCACCACATGCGTCCCTTCCGTCGCATTGATCTGCTGGAGTTGAAATCGGTCGGCTGCCTCGACCGGCCCGACCAACCACATGCCTTGCACCAGCGTGCCCTTCGAGATGGCCGACGAACCGAACTTGTACCGCAGCACCACCGGCCGCTCGCCCGCGGGTGACTCCGGTAACTCGAATTCCCACGTCCGTTTGTAGCCGGGCGGCACCGTATGCGCCGCGCGGATGATGGATTCCTCGATGGCCTGCAGGACTTGCTCGACCGGCTGGTTGGTGGGCAACGCGCCTTGCTTGCGTTGCTGCTCGAAAATCTGCTGCGCGTCCGACCGGACATCGAGCGGCACCGGCGCCAACGTCCGCCGGGCGACGAGGACTTGTTCGCGCAACTCCCGGCGTTGCTTGTCGCTGAATTGTTCCGTGCCGAGTTTCCAGCGGAGCATCCCGTAGATACCGGCCCCGCTCAGCGCCAGCAAGGCGGCGTTCAGCGCCACCAACCCCAACCATTTTCCCAGCCAGATCTCGTGTCGACCGACCGGCTTGGTGATGACGAGTTGAATCTGCTTGGCTTGCACTTCCGTCGCGACCGCCGCGCAACCGGCCCACCACGTGGCGATGGAAAGGATGATCATCACCGCGCCGAGCGTGTACGTCAGCCGGACCTGCACCTCCCCGGCAAGCGTCCCGTCGCTCCTCACCGTCAACGGCAACCCGACAATCGCCAGCAACAGGAGCACAAATAGTACGCCCACGACGCGCGACCGCACCGCGCTGCGCCCCGCAATGGAAGCTATGGCCAGAATCCGTTTCACAAAATGGTAGGGCGCGACCGCCGGGCGCGCCGTGTTCGATCACAACAACTTCTTCAACTTCTCATCCGCCGCCCGCTTCTTTTCTTCATCCTCGTGGGAGCGGTTTTCAACCGCGACCGGCTGCTCGCTGGTAGTAGCCAATTGCTCCAACACCGTTTCCTTCGGCGTGAGATACTCCGCCACACCTTGCGACGGGCCGACGCCGCTCGATTCCTTCGCTTCGCGCCGCGCTTTCTCGACCACGTCGATGAAGAACTGTTCCAAGTCCCGCCGGGGATGATCCACGTCCGGCTCCGCGCCGAGCTCCGTCCGTACGGCCGCCAGCACGCGCTTCAACACGTCCGCCGGTACCTCCGACGGCAACGTCAGCCGGTACCGCTCGCGCTCTTCGAGCAATTCATTGATCGTGCCCTGTGCCTGGATCTGGCCGTTATAAAGAATGGCCACCCGGTCGCAGATGTCCTCCACGTCCGCCAGCAAGTGGGACGAGAGCGCGACCGTCTTGCCGCGTTTCGCGAGCGCCACGATCAAATCCTTCACCTGCCGGCAGCCCAACGGATCCAGCCCGGATGTCGGTTCATCGAGGATGATCAGGTCCGGGTCGTTGATCAACGCCTGCGCCAGGCCAATCCGCCGCGCCATGCCCTTGGAAAATTCGCCGACCGTCCGCCGCCGGGCGTGTTGCAGTCCGATCATCTCCAGCAACTGGTCGATCCGGGCCTTGCGCTCGGCCGGGTTCAGATCGAAGAGCGTCCCGTAGAAATTCAGCGTCTCCTCGGACGTGAGGTAGGGGTAGAGATACGATTCCTCCGGCACGTACCCCATCCGCGACTTGATTTTCACCTCGCGCGGCGACTGCCCGAGCACGCGCAGATAACCGCTCGTCGGATGCAACAGTCCGAGGATCATCTTCAACGTCGTGCTCTTGCCCGACCCGTTCGGCCCGAGCAACCCGAACACCTCCCCGGGGCGCACCTCAAAGGAAACATCCCGCACCGCCTTCACCTTCGGCCGCCGCCAAAAATCCCGGAACACCTTCGTCAGGTGTTCAGCTTGGATGATGATGTCATTCGCTTCACTCACTTAATCAATTCCTCAAGCGCTGTTCTGGCTTCTTTCAAGATGCGCGGGGACACCCATAAAGTCGACTCCGCCAACCCGTCTAGGCTGGCTTTCGCCTCGGCGGGAGTGATGATTTTCTGGCCGGCTGCCCATAACAACACCCCAAGCGAGCCGTGTACCTCCAAGCCCAATGCTTGGGCAAACAACCGCGCTGCCGCGTCGTCCGTCAGGAACCAATCAGCCGCTGTCTGCCGGCCCAATGCGATTGCAGCGGCCTCCCCGGAGTCCAGTAGCCCCGCTTGCGTCCACTCCTGAGCGTCGCGTTGATGGTGTTTGTGCAATGCGGCGATGTTCAGCCACGCGGGTTTGCGGCTCAGCCAGTTCGGAAGCGTGTGCCCAAGTTCGGCCTCGACTTCGGGAGGAATACTCACTGTGCAACCCGCAGTAAGACACTTCCACGCTTTTGCTTCCCACAGATGTAAGATCGGGCCGGTATCCGCCACCACCCGCTTCACGCCTGGGGACCCTTTTCCCGCACAGCCCATGCGATGTCATCTCGCTGGAACTGCTCCTCCAGTTCTAGCCGGTGACGGCGCACAAACTCCGTCAGGGCCGCCTTCAGCAGTTCGCCCTCGGAGCGAAACCATCCCGCCCGCACCAACTGCTCCAGCTCGGTGGCCACATTTTCCGGTAATTCAAGTTGGATAGATTTCATGGGTTAACTCCTGCGGTCACCGGCGGCCTGCAATTGCGCGCGCAACTCCTCACGCACCTCATCCCACAACTCGCCGACAAACTCCAGCTTCTGCGCGGTCGTCAGGGACACCAACTGCGGAACCGAAGTCTTGATCATGCTGGAATGCTACCACCCCCGAACTTGGCCTGCAAACTTCGTTTGTGCGTCGCCAGTCACAGGTTGTCGTCCGACTCTGCGGGTCGGTGGTCGTTCCTGCCGCCAGCCGTGCCGACTCGCAGAATCGGCCTACACCGGCAGCCGCCGCGCGGTGCTCGTGTCAAGTTGCGCCAGGGCTTGTTCGCCCGCGGCTTGCTCCAATTCCTCGCCCAGCCGGATGAGCCGCGCGCTGTTGAAGACGACGATGAGCGAGCCGACATTGTGCATCAAGGCGGCGACGATGGGATTCAAATAACCCATACCGGAGAGGACCAAACCGACGACGATGAAGAGCGCGCCGATGCCGAGGTTCTGGTAGATCGCGGCGCGGGCGCTGCGGGACAGCCGGATCAGGAACGGCAGCCGGCGGAGGTCGTTGCTCATTAGCGCAATCGTCGCGCTATGAATCGCCACATCGCTACCGGCCGCGCCCATCGCGATGCCGGTATCTCCGGCGGCGAGCGCGGGGGCGTCGTTGACGCCGTCGCCCACGACCGCGACGTGATAACCGTCGCGTTTGACGGATTCGACAAATTCGACCTTCTGCTGCGGCAAGCACTCCGCCTTGAACTCGGCGCAGCCGACCGTACCGGCCACGCGCTGGGCGACGGATTGTCGGTCGCCGGTGACCATCGCGAGCCGTTTTACGTTCAACTCGGCCAATTCTTCCAAGCTCTGTTTCGCCTCGGCGCGCGGCTGGTCTTGCAGGCCAATCCAGCCAAGATATTGGCCGTCGCGGGCGATGAAGATGACGCTGTAGCCTTCCGTCTCGCTCAACTCGGCGCGTTCCATCGCCGGGTCGGTGATGCCGTTCGCCTTGAGCCACGAAGCCCGACCGGAAATCACTTTTGCGTCGCTGACCTTCGCGGAAACGCCGCGACCGGCTTCTTCGTGGGTGTCGAGGGCCTTGGGGAGCGTCAACCCGGTATCCTTCGCGAGCGTGACCATCGCTACGGCGGCCGGGTGGTTGCTGAATTGTTCGGCGGCGGCGGCGACGGTGAGCAGCTCAGACGGCGCGACGCCTTCGCGCGGAGCCAACCGGGTCACGCCGAGTTGGCCGGTGGTCAACGTGCCGGTCTTGTCGAAAACAAAAGCGTTGATGCGCGCGGCGGATTCGAGGTCGGCGATGTTCTTCACCAACACGCCCAACCGGGCCGCCGCGGACAGCGCGGCGACCATCGCGGTCGGCGTCGCGAGAATCACGGCGCACGGACAGGCGATGACGAGCAGGGAGATGACGCGGTTCCAGTCGTTGGTGAAGAACCAGACCATCGCCGCGATCATCAGGATGGCCGGCGTGTAGTACGCGGTGTACCGGTCGATGATGCGCATGATCGGCAACCGGGTGCGCTCCGCGGCGAGAATCAGGTCGCGCACCTTGCCGATGGTTGTGTCGGCGCCGACGCGCGTCACCACGACCTCGACCATGCCGGTGAGGTTCTGCGTGCCGGCAAAAACTTCTTCCTTCGGTCCCTTGTCGCGCGGCAGCGATTCACCAGTGATGGTTGACTCGTTCAACGTCGTCCGCCCGGTCTCAATCGTGCCGTCGGCAGGGACGTTCTCGCCCGGTAGGATTCGGATCCGGTCGCCTGCTTGCAACTGGTCGGCGGCGACTTCCTCCTCCTTGCCGTCTTTCAACAACCGCCGGGCCGTGGTCGGCGTCAGGCGGATCAAGCTCTCAATCGAAGCATGCGCCCCGGCCGCCGTGCGCGTCTCGATGACCACGGAGATCAACATGAAGAACGCGACCACCCCGGCTGTGCGGAAGTCGCCCATCACGAACGCGGCCAGCACCGCGAGCGCGACGAGTTCGTTCATCCGAATCTCGCCCTCGCGCAAGTCTTCCAGCGCGGTTTTCAGGATCGGCACGATGAGGATGATCGCGCCGATGGCCGCGCTGACGTCGCGGACGAGCGGGTTGGAAGAGTACACCCAACCGGCGAGGTAGGAGTTCAGCACGAACGCCGTGCCGATGAAAATCCAGAGCAACAACCGCGGCCCCATCTCCTCGTGATGATGGTCGCAACACGCGTCGTGTTCGTGCTCGAACTGCTTGGCCTTGCTGCGTGTCTGCATTTTACTTCTTCTCCTCCAGCCACGGCGACTTCTGCGCGCGGTTGAGCAACAGCCGCAACTGCTGCTGGCTGCCGCCCTCCGGTAGCACGAATTTTTCCTGCGCGCTTGCCATCGCCACGCGAACGGTATCCTGCAACAACGTCCGCGCGATCACGTCCGGATTTTTGACATACTCGGCGTAAACCTTGTTGAAATAGTCGGCGTCGGCGCTGGTTTCGGCCACCACGCGGCGCTGGTAAGCGGCGGCCTCCGCCTGCAATTTTGCGGCCTGGCCCTGGGCTTCGTTGCCGGTGCGGGCGGCGTAACCCCGGGCGGCGCTGATCTTCTCGCTGCGTTCCTGCTCGGCGGCGATGACTTGGTTGAAGGCATCGGCCACTTGCCGGGGCGGGGCAACGAGGAGGATTTCCACGCCCACGATCTTGATGGCGAGTCCCAGTTCCTGACAGTGCTTCACGACGTCATCCGCGACGGTCGCGCGAAACGCCTCGATGTCCGTCCGCAGCGCGCGGTCGATGGTGAACCGGGCGGAGGCGCGTTGGATGGCGTGGTCGAGTTCGCGGTGGACGATGGCACCGAGGTCGGCGAAGCGGAACTCCACCACTTCCGGGTCTTCAATCTGGTAGCGCAACACCCACCGGGAATGCATCACGTTCGCATCCCCGGTCAGCGAGTAACCTTCGTCACCGGGCCGCAGCGGCGCATCCGGGGAAGACTGCGGCGGCTGGCCGGGGTCGGTGGCCTTGAGCGCGAACGTGGCGGACTCGATGGCTTGGACTTGTTCCGTCTTCACGCGCACGATCTCGCCGATCGGCCGGGGGAACGTCCAATGAATGCCGGGGCCCTTGATGCGTTCGCTGCTGCTACCGGCCAACTTGCCGAACACCAACACGAGCGCCTTCTCGTCCTGTTTCACGATGAAGATGCCAGACAGCGCGTACATGATCAGCAACACGACCATGACCACGCGCAGCACGCGGAAGCTGACGCGCAACGCATCCGCCAACGCTTCGCTACCGGCATCTCGAATGGTGGGCGACTGGCTCATTTCTTTTTCGGCAACGCGCCTTCGCCGCGCAGCAAATCAAACGGCACATACTCGGCGCTGATGACTACCGTGGCGTTGGATTGCAGGCTGGCTTGGAGCGACTCCAACTTCTTGAGGAAATTCGCAAACTCCTCGTCCTTCTTGAACGCGTCGAAATACACTGCCGCCTGCGCGTCGGCCTCCGCCTTCGCGCGTTTCGCATCGGCCTCGGCCTTCGCCAACACCTGATCGCGCTGGCTGTCGGCTTGGGCGCGAATCTTGATCGCCTCGGCTTCGCCCTCGGACCGGTAACGCACGGCAATCTCATCGCGCTCGGAGCGCATGCGCTGGAAAACTTTCTGGGTGATCGACTCCGGCAGGCCGACTTTGCGGATACCGAGGAACTCGACCTCCATGCCGTACCGGCTCGCAGCCTCGGGTTGGACGGCGGCGAGCATCTGCGACTCGATCTGCTCGTACCGGACTTCCTCGGGCTTCACGTTCACGAGGTTGCTGAACGGGAACTGGCCGAGCGTGGCATTCTTGTGATGACGGAGCAGTCCGTCGAGGTTGCGTTGCGCCTTATCCGCATCGCCGACGCGTTCGAGGAACTGGATCGGCTCCTTGATGCGCCAGCCGGCGTAGACCGCGACGATGATGTTCTTGCCGTCCTTGGTGAGTGTCTCTTCAAACGGACCCTCGACGACGTGCGTGCGATTGTCGAAATGATAAATCCGCTGCACCGGCCAAGGCCACCGGACATACAGCCCGGCCTCCTTGATGGCGCGCTCCGGCTTGCCGAACGTGGTGACCACCGCCACCTCGCCTTCGCGCACCGTGAACAGCACCTGCAAGAGCAGGAACAAACCGGCCACCAGTAGGCCGACGAGAACGAGGAGTGAGTTTCGTTTCATTTCTTCTCCGTCTTGGGTCCGAGGTCGAACAGGTCGGGTGAAAGTTTCTCTTCCAAGTTCACTTGGATGACCTCCGACCCCGGCGACGCGGCGATGATGTATTTGCGGGCGTCTTGCATGGAGTCGCGCAGCGTGGCGAGGTAGAGGCGGGTTTTGAAAACGGATGGCGCTTGCCGGTAGGATTCGAGGCGTTTGAGGAACCGGTCGGAATCGGCAGCGGCAATCTGGGTGCGTTTGGCCGCGTAGGCGGCGGAAGTGGCGAGCACTTTCGCGGCGTCGGCTTCCGCCAGCGGCAGGACCCGGTTGGCCTCGGCGCGGGCTTTCAGAATGGCGGCTTCCCGCTCTTCCACGGAACCGATGACGGATTGGAACGCGTCGGCGATCGTCGTCGGCGGATGAACGCCCTCGACGCCGACGAACACGACGCGCACGCCCAAGCCCAGCCGGTCGGCTTCTGCCTGCAACCGGCGTTGCAGCAGCCCGGCCATCGCGCCGCGCCCTTCGCCCATCACGTCGAACAACCCCCGGCTCGCGGTCGTCTGCGTCAACGTCCGGTAGGCCGCTTGTTCCAGCGTGCGCGCAGGGTCGGAATGCGTGTAGGCGTACTGGCGGATGTTGGCGATGAGGTATTCGATGTGGAGATTGAACGAGACGAGGTTGACCGGCACCGCCTCGCCGGTCGCGGTCTCGGCGCTCGCGGTGAGGAGCTGATCTTCCTGTTCGTAATGCGGCACCGTCCACAAGAGCGTGTTCGCCGTGGCAGCCGGCGGCTTGCGGGCGTTTTCCTTGAAACCGATTTCGATGCTCTGGACGCGCTCCACCTCGAATCGCCGGACTGTCTCAAACGGCCATGGCCATTTCAGGTGGAACCCGCTGTGGAGGTCGCGCTCGGGCTTGCCGAAGCGTTCGAGGATGCCTGCTTCACCCGGCCCGAGGAACACAAGCGATGACAGCAGGTAGAGCACGAGCAGTTGGAAGATCACCAGCGGCAACAACGCGCCTTCGAGGAACCGGTACAGCCACGTCTCCGACACCTTGAAGCCGAATTGATAATCGAGCGCCCCGGCAATGTTCTTCGCCCACGCGGCCGGGTCGGCGAGCAACCCGCCCAACCGGCTCTCGGTGGCGTAATTCAGTTCCTTCCCGCGCCGCGGCCGGTAGAGTTCCCAGAGGAAGTTCAACGACATCTCGGCCGCGATCACCCCGGCCACGCCGATCAACACGCGCGCCGCCAGCCGGTCGGCCCGCGGATACACTTCATTTGCCGCCACCGCCGCCACCGCGCCAAGCACCGACGCCAAGGCTGTCACCCCGAGCGCAACGCCGGGGCTGCGCAGCAACCGGGCTTGTTTGCCCAGCCCGAGCAGGTACCGGCTCAGCAGGAACATCAGGAACGCTTGCCCGGCCAGCAGCGACGCCGCCATCAAGTGGTCGGTCGCCGCCGAAGCCGGTTGGGCCAAGCCCGCCCACAACCGCCACGCCCACGCGCCGAGGCCGATGGCGATGAGCAGCGAGAAGGCCGGTACGAGCCATTTCTCAAACTGTTCCCGGCTCCGCGCGATACTGAAAGCCTCGGATTTGCCGGCGCCTTCCTCGAAAATGGTTTCCGTCTGCCGGGCGGCCTTGGCGAGCGCGAGGTCGCGCTGTTCCTCGTCGGCCCGGCGGGCGAGACGTTGCCGCAGCCACGCGAACCAAGCGAGGGCGACCGACCACGCGGTGAAGGGAAGGAGGGCGGTGAGGGATTGGAGAAGGGCGGCCTGCGCCAATACCGCGTCGGCGATCAGCCACACGACTGCAATTCCGCCAGCTAGAGCGAGAATTTTTTCGCTGCGCTTATCCATCAAGCTTTCAGTTCCGTCCGTCGAAACGCCAGTATGCCGAGACAGAGCACCCCCGCCAAGTAAAAGAATGCGTAGCCCCCGGCGCGGACGACGTAGACCCACGGGATGGAGCCATCATTGCTCAACGCGTCGGTGAGCCAGAAATGCTGCCAGTTCGGCAAAACGGCATAGAGAATCGCCGCGACCTTGTTCTCCCCGGCAATCCGCCCGAAGAGGTAATCCGTCATCAATCCCAACAGAAAAATCACCGTGCAAATCGCCAGCGTCGGTACCGTGTCGAGCCGGGTGGCCACGGTGACTGCCACCCCGGCCAGCACCAGCAACGCGAACGTCACGAGCAGGCTGGCCGGTACGAGCCGCCACGTCACGTTGGCGCCCCAAGCGACCGCCTTGCCGCTGGAATCCACGAAACTGCTCACGCCGAGCGCGACCACCAGTAGCACGAGCAACAACCCAAACGCCGTCGAGACGAACGGGCGGCGTAGGAAATAGTTCAGGAACAACGCGACCACAATCGCCAGTCCGATCGCTCCGAGCAACGCGCCACCGGCCCACCAGTCCACGACATAGAGTTCGGCCGACATCCGGGCGGCCAGCAGCGTGGCGGTCGTCAGCCCGAGCGAGAACAACACCAGCACCGCCGCCACGCCGGTAAACTTTGCGAGGAAGAAGAGTTCCCGGCCGATGGGTTTCACGAGGATGGCCGAGACCGTGCCGCGTTTGATCTCGTGTTGCACTGCCGTACAGGCCGTGTAGCCGGCGAAGAGCAGGCCGAAAAGAAAATGCGTCGCCAACGCGCTGTCGCGGACGAGCTTCTGCGAGTCGCCCATCTGGTGCATGATCAACACCGGCAGGAGCGCCGTGAACAGAATCGCCGTCCCGGCCAAGAGCAGACAGATGGGTTGCCGGATTGCCTCCAACACCGTCAGCCGCGCCACCGCCCCGAATTGTTTAGCCGCCAGTCTCACAAACGGTGCCGCGACTGTAGTAGAAGCCGGTGCCGACGACAAGGCCGAGGTTCGTAGTGCGGCGATTCATCGCCGCGCCCAGCCCTCGGCGCAATGAATTGCGCCACTACGAACCAAAGCCGCGCCCGCCCGGCGCGTTGACTTGGCCGGTACGCCGACTTATAACCACCGGCCATGGACAATTTGTGGGCGCCGTGGCGGATTCAATATATCTTGGGCGAACGCGAGCCGGGCTGCTTTCTCTGCGTGAAACCCGGTCAGAACGACGACGCGAAAAACCTGATTCTAATCCGCGAACGCAACTGCTTCGCCCTGTTGAACGCCTATCCCTACAACCCCGGCCACCTCATGGTCGCGCCTTACAAGCATACCGGGGAACTCGACGACCTTTCCGAGCAGGAACTTTCCGAGATGATGTTGCTCACCCGGCGCTGCCAGCAAGTCCTCAAACGCGCGATGAAGCCGGACGGCTTCAACGTCGGCATCAACTTCGGCAAAGTCGCCGGCGCCGGCGTCCTCGACCACGTCCACATCCACATCGTCCCCCGCTGGAACGGCGACGTGAACTTCATGCCCGTCACCGGCGAAACCCGCGTCCTCCCCGAAGCCCTCGCCGAGACCCACGCCGCGTTATTGAAGCATGTCTAGCGTCGGGCTATAATCCACGCATGAAACTACCGGATCAGGTGGGGATCATGGTGTTGCCCAATGCGGTGTTGTTCCCGGGCACGCTGATGCCGCTCCATATTTTTGAGCCGCGCTACCGGCAGATGCTGGAGGATTCCGTGACGGGGACGCGGATGTTCGCCGTCGGCTTGGCGCGCGGCAAGGCGGGGCCGTGTGACGTGGTGGGCGTCGGCTTGGTGCGGACGTGTTTGAAGCAATCGGACGGCACGTCGAACCTTGTGCTGCAAGGCTTGGAGCGGGTGCGGGTGGTCGGGTTTGAATGGGAGCACCCGGAGTTCGGTTATCCGGTGGCGGACATCGAGCCGCTGGCCTCGACCGGCTCGGAAGAGGCAGTGCCGGCGCGACAGCCGGTATTGCGGATGGTGCGCAAGCTCGCCCGGGCGCGGGAGCGACTCGGCGTGGAGTTGCCGAAGGCGGTGGTGGATTCGCTGGCGGCGCTGGAGAGCGCGGATCTGTTCGCGGACGTGGTGAGCTACACGCTCGTCGAAGATTTTAAGGAGAAGCAGTCGTTGTTGGAGACGCTGGACGTGAATGCGCGGCTCGCGAAGTTGCAGGATTTGCTGCAACGACAACTCGCGCAGCTCGAGCTGTGGAAAACGTTACAGGGAAAGTTGCCCAACAAAAATGTCGGACACAATTGAGGCGCCGGTGACCGCGGATTCGTCCGCGACGCCTGGTGGTGAGGCCGTCAGTTCCAGCCCGGTGGAGGTGACCGCGCTGGATTTGGTGCGCTTGACGCAGGGGTTGTATTTCATTTTCTGGGGACTGCTGCTGGCCATCGTCGTGGGCGCGCAAATCCTGATCATGGTCTGGCTACGGACGTTTGCGGAGGTGTTCCTCGGCGTCGGCGTGCTGGCCGTGTTGGTCGGGTCGTGGCGGCTCTATCAAGCCCGGTTGGATGACGCATGGCGGGCCAGCGCGCGGCGGACGCTGGTGTTCGCGGCGTTGACGGCGTATTTCTGCGTCATCTTCTACATGTGGCGCAAGGTCCCGCTCGCGATGTATCTGCAGGTGAACGCGCTCGGTTTCATCGCCTGCGCGATCGGCTATCTGATCGCGCTGAGCCGGACGGTGTCCACGCTGGCACACGGGTTGGGTCGGGATGATCTGGCGCGGGAAGCCCGGTGGTTTGGCGGGGTGACGGTGACGTTGTTGCTGTTGCCTTTCATCGCGGCGTTGCTTTACATGGCGTTCATGGCTGCCGAGAATCGCGAGAACGGGCTGCTGCAATTTCACGACTTGCTGGGGCAGGTGACGATCCCGGTGATGCTGGTGCTGCTCTTGCCGTTGTCGCTGACGCTCGTGTTGGTGTGGGCCGCGAAGGACGCGGTGCTGCGCCGGCTTGCCGAGTGTGACCGGAGCCGCGCGGCATGATCGTGACCGGCCATCGCTTTCCCCGGTACGGGACAATCGGGTTGCTGCTGCTCTTGTTGATGGAGCTGGCCATCTTCTGCGGCTCGAACGGCGTGATGCCCGACTTCGCGTGGTGGCGCGTGACGACGTGGGCCACGCCGGTGTGCTGGTGGGGCTACATCCTCGTCATCGACGCCTGGGTCTACAAACGCCGGGGCTCCTCGTTGCTGACAGGACGTCGCGAAGTGTTCGTCGCGATGTGCGTGCTCTCCGTCGCGACGTGGTGCCTGTTCGAGGCCTACAACCGCGTGATGCCCGGCTGGCGTTACCTGAATCTCGAACCGGACTTGGCGGTGCGGTTTGTCGGCTACGCGGTGGCGTTTGCAACGATCATGCCGGGCGTGTTCCTGACCTGCGAATTGTTCCAGACCTACGACGCGTTTGTGACGTGGCGGCTGCCGCGGATCCAGTGGACGAACGCAATCTTGACCGGCTCGGTGATTGTCGGCGCGGCTTTCTGCTTCGTGCCACCGTTCTGTCCCGAACAGAGCCGGGGCTATCTCTGGGCGTTTGTCTGGACCGGTTGGTTCTTCCTGTTGGAGCCGATCAACTACTGGCGCGGCGCGCCCAGCATCTACCGGGATTGGGAACGCGGTAGTTGGGGCCGCACCGTGCAACTCATGGCCGCCGGCGCGCTCTGCGGTTTGTTGTGGGAATTTTGGAACGCGTGGGCCTTCACGAAGTGGGAATACATCTTCCCGCTGGGCCAGCAGCTGAAATACTTCGAGATGCCGTTCGTCGGTTTCCTCGGTTTCCTGCCATTCGCGCTCGAGCTTTTCGTCATGTTCCATTTCATCTCCTCGCTCTTCACCCGTGAGGACAAGCTGGAGCTCTGACCTCCATGCGTCTCGGCCTCTTTATCCCGTGCTTCATTGACCAACTCTACCCGCGCGTCGGCATCGCGATGGTGACCGTGCTGCGGCGCTTGAAGGTGGACGTGGACTTCCCGGCAGCCCAGACCTGTTGCGGTCAGCCGGCCTTCAACACCGGCTATTGGGACGAAGCCCGGCCGCTGGCGCAACGGTTCGTGGAAATCTTTAGCGGCTACGATGCAGTCGTCAGCCCCTCCGGCTCTTGCACGGCGATGGTGCGCAATTTCTACCCCGAACTCGGCGTCACGCCGCCGCCGACTTTTGAGTTTGCCGAGTTTCTCGTGAAGAAACTCGGCGTCACCGACGTCGGCGCGAAATTCCCCGCCAAGGTCACCTATCACGATTCGTGTCACACGCTCCGCGAACTCCGGCTCAAGGACGAACCCCGGCAGCTCCTCCGCCACGTCCGCGGCCTTGAACTTATCGAGATGGACCAGGCCGAAACCTGTTGCGGCTTCGGCGGTACGTTTGCCGTGAAATTCCCGGTCATCAGCTACGCGATGGACGAGGTGAAATGCGCCTCCATCGCGAAGACGAAAGCCGACTACGTGGTTAGCACCGATTCGAGCTGCCTGATGCAGATTGCCGGCTACCTCCAGCAACACAATCCCGGCGTGAAAACCATCTCGCTGGCGGAGGTTCTCGCGGCGCAATGAGCACGGTCAGCCAATTTCTCGAAGCTGCGCGCCAGAAGACCGCCGACTCCCACGAGCGCACAGCGGTGCGGAAAGCCATCGCCACGTACGACGCCAAGGTCGCCGATGGGAAAGCCCGGTTTGCCGACTGGCAGAACGCCCGCGCCATCGCCGCCGGCAAGAAATGGGACGCGATCAATCATCTCGACCGATACCTCGAACAATTCGAGCGCAACGTCACCGCGAACGGTGGCCAAGTCCACTGGGCCGAGGACAGCGCGCAAGCCCGGCAGATCATCCTCGACCTCGCCCGGCAGCGCGGCGTGAAGAAGGTCGTGAAATCCAAGTCGATGGTCACCGAGGAAATCCACCTCAACGAAGCGCTGGGAGTTGCCGGCATCCACGCCATCGAGACCGACCTCGGCGAGTACATCTGCCAAGTCCGCCGCGAGCCGCCGTATCACATCGTCACCCCGGTCATGCATCTCACCCGCGGCGACATCGCCAAGACGTTCGGCCTGCCGGCCACGACCACCGCGGAAGAAATCACGATGCTCGCCCGCGACCGGCTCCGGCAGGAATTCCTTTCCGCCGATATGGGCATCACCGGCGCCAACTTCCTCGTCGCCGACACCGGCATGATCGCGATCACCGAGAACGAAGGAAACGCCCGGCTCAGCTTTTCCCTGCCGCGCATTCACGTCGCCATTACCGGCATCGAAAAAGTCATCCCGCGCTTCGAGGATCTCGCGCTGCTTTGGCCGTTGCTCTCCACGAGCGGCACCGGGCAGGCGCTCACGGTTTACAACTCACTCATCACCGGCCCGCGCCCCGGTGGCGAGTTCCACGTCATCCTCCTCGACAACGGTCGCACCAGCCTGCTCGCCGATGCCGAGCAACGCGACGCGCTTCACTGCATCCGCTGCGGCGCGTGCCTCAACGTCTGTCCTGTTTACAAGAGCATCGGCGGCCACAGCTACGGCACCACCTACCAAGGCCCCATCGGCTCCGTCATCACCCCGCACCTGCGCGGCGCCGCGGAATGGTCGCACCTCCCGTACGCCAGCAGCCTCTGCGGCGCATGCACGGATGTCTGCCCCGTAAAGATCGATCTCCATCACCATCTCCTCCACAACCGCCGCAACGCCGTCCGCCAAAAACTCGATCACCCGCTCCAGCGCATGGCATTCCGTCTCTGGCTCTGGGCGATGCAATCACCCGCGCGCTACCGGCTCGGTGGCAAACTCGCCGCATGGGCTGGTCACCTCGGCTTCAAACCGCCGCGCAATTTCCCCATGCCCACGGGCCAAACATTCCGGGGGTGGTGGAAGAAAGTGGGACAAGCGTCCCGCTTGTCCAATTCTGAAAAATCCACACGCGAGACGCGTGTGCCACTTGAATGAACGCTGCTCGCGAAAACATTTTGAACCGCGTTCGCGCCGCCCTCCAATTGGAGGGCGCGGCTCCCGCCGCGCCATCCGCCGTCGCGCCATTCACCCCGGTAACTAATCCCCTCCCACGCTTCCGCGATGAGTTCATCGCACTGCGAGGCGAACTCATCGAAGACCTCTCGGCGTTCCTCGCCGGTTTCCCCAAGATCACCAGCGACGACGCCGCCGTGCCCGGTAATGCCGCCGTTCACGAAGCCGATCTCGGCATCACCGGCTGCGAGTGTCTCATCGCCCAGACCGGCACTATCGTTGTCAGCACGCGCGCCATCTCGGTCCTGCCGCCCGTCCACCTCGTCATCGCCCGCCCCGACCAGATCGTCCCCGACCTAGCCGCCGCGTTTGAGTTCTTGCGGCACCGCTACGATGGCCGGTGGCCCGACGCCATCTCCTTCATCACCGGCCCCAGCCGCACCGCCGACATCGAAAAGATCCTCGTCATGGGCGCCCATGGTCCAAAGCGGCTGGCGTTACATTTGGCGTGAAGTGGTCTTGGTTGGACAGCCGGGGAGAATTGCTGTTATTCAAACATCCATGAACATTCAGTCGCTGCTGTCTTTGCCGCCGGGGATGGCGGGGCAAATCGGAGAGTTGGCGCCGGGGGTGGCGGCGGAATGGTTTGCGGCGTCGGACCCGGTCGGATTGAAGCTGGGGTCGGGCGGTGGGACGGCGTTTCTGTTGCGGGAGGCTTGGCGACGGACGGGCGCGGGAGCTTCGTTCGGCGACTGGTTGCGGGCGTCGCGGAAACTGATTGTTCATGCCGGGGGGCAGAGTCGTCGGCTACCGGCGTATGCGGCGACGGGGAAGGCGTTCATCCCGGTGCCCGTGATGCGCTGGGCGGTGGGGCAACGGCTGGAGCAGACGTTGCTCGATTTGCAGGCGGCGTTCTACCGGGACATCCTCGCGCGGGCTGCGGCGCAATCGGTCGTGATGGTGACGAGCGGCGATGTGTTGCTCCGCAGCCGGGGGGCTTGGCCGAAGTTGCCGGCGGTGGACATCTTGGTGGTCGGGCTGTGGGTTCGACCAGAGCAGGCCCGGCAGCACGGTGTGTTCTTCTGCGACCGGCAACAACCGGACCAGTTGCGGTTCGCGTTGCAGAAACCGTCTTTGGAAAAGATCCAGGAGCTTTCGGCGCAATATCTCTTCCTGGTGGATACCGGCATCTGGTTGCTGAGCGAGCGGGCGGTGAATGTCCTGCTCAAGAAGTGTGGCGGAGAGAATCTCCAGCCCTACGAGATGTACGCGTCGATGGGGCTGGCGCTGGGAAGTCAGCCGACCGCGCCCGACCCGGACGTGAGCGCGTTGACGACCGCCATCGTGCCGATGCCGCAAGGCGAGTTCTACCACTTCGGCACGACGCGCGATTTGATCCGGTCGGTCACGGCGTTGCAGAGCGCGGTGGTGGACCAGCGGCAGCTCGGGTTGACGAATGTGGATCCGCTGCCGGACCAGCACACGCAGAACGCGGTGATCCAGACCGGGCTGCGGGCCGACCAGCATTTGCTCTGGATAGAGAACTCGCACGTCGCCGCCGGTTGGCAGTTGCCCGGCGAGCACATGATTACCGGCGCGCCGGCCAACGACTGGAAACTCGCGCTCCCCCGCGGCGTGTGTCTCGACATCGTACCGGTGGGCGAGAGCGAGTTTGCGATTCGTCCGTACGGGATGGACGATTCGTTTCGCGGTCCGGTCGGCGATCCGACGACGCAATGGCTCGGGAAGCCGGTCGGCGAGTGGTTTGCGGCCCGGGGAATCACGTTGGCGGAGGCAGGGATTGAACCACAGATGGATTTGCAGGACGCGCCGCTCTTTCCGGTGGGCGAACTTCAAACCATCGTCCAGATGCTCCAGCCCGGTAAGGAAGTGGGCCGGTGGTGGTGCAAGGCGCGGCGGTTGTCGGCTCAGGAACTGAGCGAGCAGGTGAATTTGCGGCGGATGTTCGCGCAACGGGCGGCGCACCGGGACGCGGTACTGGCGCCGCTGGCGCGGAATCATCAGCGGAGCGTGTTCTATAAGCTCGATCTCGCCGATACCGGTCGACTGTACGCGGCGACGAAACATGAGTTGCCGCCGGAGCTGCCGGCGGATGCCGAGCCATTGAAGCGGGTCCACGATGAGATGTTCCGCGCGGCGGTGTTGCGACGTCGCGGCGTTGCGGCTTGGGAACAGCACGAGAGCCGGGCGTTTGGCGTGTTGCGCGAGTTGTTGCTGCGGCAGATGGAAGCGGAGCCGGTTGCGCCGACGCGGCGCGTTCTCGACGATCAGATCGTCTGGGGTCGGGCGCCGGTGCGGTTGGATTTGGCCGGTGGTTGGACGGACACGCCGCCCTACTGTCTGCAACACGGCGGCCGGGTGGTGAACGTGGGCGTGAACTTGAACGGTCAGCCGCCGTTGCAGGTGTTCGCGCGCGTGGGCGAGAAGCCGGAGTTGGTGATCCGGTCGATTGATTTGGGCATCGAGGAGCGGGTGCGGACGTTTGAGGAGCTGAGCTGGTACGACCAGGTCGGCAGCGGGTTCACCATCGCGAAAGCGGCGCTGGCGTTGGCCGGGTTTCTGCCGCGGTTCGGTGCCCGGCAGAGTTCGCTCGAACAACAGTTGCGGGAGTTCGGCGGCGGGTTGGAGATTTCGTTGTTGAGCGCGGTGCCGAAGGGGTCGGGCTTGGGAACCAGCAGCATCCTGGCGGCGACGCTGCTCGGGACGTTGAGCGAGGTCTGCGGCTTGAACTGGACGACGCAGCAGATTTTTCAACGCACCTCCGCCCTCGAACAGATGCTGACCACCGGCGGTGGTTGGCAGGATCAGGTGGGCGGAGTGTTGCGCGGGTTGAAGCTCGTGCAGACGGAGGAAGGCTTGGCGCAGACGCCGGTGGTGCGGTGGTTGACGGAGCGGTTCTGGGGACCGGAGTTCGCCGACCAGACGGTGCTGCTCTACTACACCGGCATCACGCGCGTGGCGAAAGGGATTTTGCAGGAGATCGTGCGCGGGATGTTCCTGAATTCGCAGCCGCACCTCGCGATTCTCGAAGACATCGGCGCGAATGCCGACGCCATTGCCGATGCGTTCCAACGCGATGATTGGGACGGGATGACCGCGGCCGTGCGGCGAAGCTGGGAGTTGAACCAGCGGCTCGACTCGGGCACGAACCCGCCCGGCGTGCAGGCGATCATGGCTCAAGTCAGCGACTGGTTGGCTGGCGCGAAGTTGCTCGGCGCCGGTGGCGGTGGCTATCTGCTGATGTACGCCAAGGACATCGAGGCCGCTCGGCGCGTGCGTGAATCTTTGACCCGTCAGCCCCCGAACGCGAAGGCGCGTTTTGTCGGATTAAGCCTGTCGACGACCGGCCTGCAAGTCACGCGCAGCTAGATTTTCCTCGTACCACTTGATGGTGGCGCGGAGACCTTCCTCGAACGGAGTCTGGGCGCGGAAATTGAACTCGCTGGCGGCACGGGTAGTGTCGAGGCAGCGGCGGGGTTGGCCGTCGGGTTTGGATTTGTCCCAGCGGATTTCGCCAGTGAAGCCGGTGAGCTTGGCGATCAACGTGGTGAGGTCGCGGATGGAAATTTCCATCCCGGAGCCGATGTTGACCGGCGCGGGTTTGTTGTAGCGTTCGGCCGCAGCGAGGATTCCCTCGGCTGCGTCGGCGACGTAGATGAACTCACGGGTCGCGGAGCCGGTACCCCAGCATTCGATGAACTTGTCACCGCGGTTGTGGGCATCGACGCATTTCTTGATGAGGGCCGGGATGACGTGGGAGCTGGCCGGGTCGAAATTATCGCGCGGGCCGTAGAGGTTGACCGGCAGGAGGAAGACGGCGTTGAGGCCGTACTCTTGCCGGTAGGCTTGGCACTGGACGAGGAGCGCTTTCTTGGCGATACCGTACGGCGCGTTGGTTTCCTCGGGGTAACCGTTCCACAACTCGTCTTCCTTGAACGGTACCGGCGTGAACTTCGGATACGCGCAGATGGTGCCGACTACGACGAGCTTGGGCAGTTGAAACTGCCGGGCTTGCTCGATGAGTTCGATGCCCATGATGGCGTTGTCGTAGAAGAACTGGCCGGGATGTTTCTGGTTCGCGCCGATGCCGCCCACGACGGCGGCGAGGTGAAGGACGAGCGTCGGTTTGGTTTCGCGGAACAGTTTGCGGATGGCGTCGCGGTCGCGGAGATCACATTCCCGGCTACGCGGGATGACGATGTGCGAACAGCCGCGCGCCTTCAAGCCGTCCACCACGAACGAGCCGAGGAAGCCGGCGCCGCCGGTCACGATGACGCGTTGGTCCGACCAGAAGCTCAAATCAGTGACCCTCGGCGTTGACGTGCTCGACCTTGCCGGACATCCGCTCGCGCAGTTCCTTCACATCGGCGTCCACCATGAGCTGGACGAGTTCTTTGAACTTGGTCTTGGGTTCCCAGCCGAGAACGCGCTTTGCCTTCGCCGGGTCGCCGATGAGGATGTCCACCTCGGCCGGGCGGACGTAACGGTGGTCGAACTCAACGTACTTCGCCCAATCCAATCCGACGTGCCCGAACGCGACCTCACAGAACTCCCGGACCGTGTGCGTCTCGCCGGTGGCGATGACGAAATCATCAGGCTGCTCCTGCTGGAGCATCAACCACATCGCCTCGACGTATTCCTTCGCGTAACCCCAGTC
>OMJI01000057.1 GCA_900299315.1 Verrucomicrobiota bacterium
AGCGCGCCCGGCGCCGGCACCACATTCACCATTCATTTTCCGCTCGCTGCCGGGCGCACCCCGGCCGACCCGTCAGCAAATCTTGGCGCGACCTCGGTGGCGGCGCTGCGGTTGCTGGTGGTGGAGGACGAGGAATTGGTACGAGCCGTCGTTCAGGAAATGCTCACCGGCGAAGGTCACGTCGTCACCGCCGCGACGGAAGGCCGCGATGGCTTGGAGAAGTTCCGGGCCGGGCAGTTTGACGCCGTGTTCGTGGATCGCGCGATGCCGGGCATGAGCGGCGACCAAGTCGCGGCCACCATCAAGCAGGTTGAACCCCGCCTGCCGGTGATCATGCTCACCGGGTTTGGCTCGATGATGCAGGCGGCGAGAGAGAAGCCGCCCGGTGTGGATTACATCGTGAGCAAGCCGGTGACGATCGAGTCGTTGCGCGCGGCGCTGGCGAAAGTGGTCAGCGGTAGTAAGCCGGGTTGACGTGCGGGAAGATGTTGTCCCGCCATTCCACGCCCGCCAGCCACGCCTCGTCAATCTGCCCGGCCTTGATCTGCTCGTACAAGCGCGTGAACCGGAGGATGTGATCCTTCGTGCGTTTGACGGCGTACGGCACGGTCGTCCCGGTCTTCATGATGAAAGCCCAGTCGCTCGACTGCGCCAGCAATAATTCCCGGGCGGCCTGTTTCACGGCACGCTCCGTGAGCCCGGTCGCCCGCTCGTAGGTCCGCGCCAGCTCGGTCATGCGCGTGGCGGCGGCGTGTAGGTGCGGGTAGATCCATGCATTGGAATCTTCGAGCCAGACTTCCCAATAGCCCTTGCTGCCCCAGCTCGATGTGCAGGGCTGCGACAGTTGTTGCGTGGGCTGCGCCCGCAGATACTCACTGGGTGTCGTGAGCCGGTAGACTTTCTGGTCGTAAACGGATTTGCGGATGAAAAAGTCGAGGAACTCCGGCCCCTCAAACCACCAATGGCCGAACAACTCGGCGTCATAAGGCGCCAGCACCAACGGCGGTCGTTCCATCACGCCACGCAGGTGCTCGATCTGGCGCTCGCGGTTGAACATGAAGTTGCCGGCATGGACGGCGGTCTTCTCCCACGCCACGTGCCGGTTGTAGACTTCCTTGTAGGGCGACTTGCCGGTGATGCGGTGGTACTTGATGCCGGTGAAACAGCGGATGCCGTCCGGGTGGATGTAGGGTTTGATGTAGTCGAAATCGAGATCGAACCCGATGTCCTTGTAGAAATCCCGGTAGTCCGCATCCCCGGGATAACCGACCTCCGCGCTCCACACTTGCCGGGACGATTCCGTGTCCCGCGCAAACGCCGCCAAGCCGCGCGGCGTAAAGACTGGCGCGTACACGCCGTACCGGGGCGCGGGATGCCCGAACATGATCCCGTGCGTGTCCATGATGAACCACCGGAGCTCCGCTTCCTGCAGATACGACTCGATTTCCGGGATGTACGCGCATTCCGGCAGCCAGATGCCGCGCGGCGCGCAGCCGAAACATTCCCAGTAATGGTCGCGCGCCGCCAGGATCTGGGCGCGAATCGATTCCGGGTGGTCCTGCATCAACGGCAGGAACCCGTGCGTCGCGCCGCAGGTGATGATTTCCAGTTTGCCGAGCTCCTGAAACTTGCGGAACGCGCCGACGAGATTGCGTCCATACCCATCACAGAAAGTCCGGCGCGCGTCGTGGAACCGGTGGTGGTAGAAGTGCGCGAGCGCGTTCAGGCCGCCGTCCCACTTCGTGCGTTCGAGCTCGCGCTCGGTCAGTTCAATCAACCGCGAGATGTGCCGGATGTAGCGCTCCTGCAGCAACGGATCGAGGAGCATCGAGCACAACGGCGGCGTCATCGACATCGTGAGCCGGAAGTCCACGCCGTCCCGCACCAAGCCTTCCATCATCCAGACGAGCGGGATGTAGGTCTCGGTGATCGCCTCGTAAAGCCAGTCTTCCTCGAGAAACTCCTCGTGCTCCGGGTGGCGCACGAACGGCAAATGCGCGTGCAACACCAGCGCGACGTAGCCTTGCGGGGTCATGCGGGCGGCGCGACTAGACGGTCACCGGTGCCGGCAAGTGGGCCGGCTGCTTGACCTTGCCGACTTCGCCGCGTTCCGTGGTGCGCCGTTCAAACTTCAGATCCACCGCCCGGCTGTCATCCCCGGCGGCGGACGTGGCAATGATCGGCATCCGGTATTCCCCATCCGGGAACACGTAGTGGAAGGAGAACGTGCCGTCCTTGCGCAGCTTGATTGGCTTGCCGTCCACGGTCACGGTGGCGTTCGGCTCCGTCGCGCCGTAGATGATCAACTCGGCGTTGACGGCGAACCAGAACCCCTTACCCGGTTGCCCGAGCGCGCCCGAGCCCCAACTCGCGCCCATCGGACTGAACGCGCCGCTGAACATCCCGGAGCTGAGTTCCTGCGCCAACCTCTGGCGCAACCACTCGCTGACTTCGAACGAGCCGGCTTGGATGCGCTTGAGCAGGTCGTCGTACAACAAGTGCGCGAGCGCAGTGCGCTGCTCGTCCGTCCACTTGCCGGGCTGGGAGCCGCGCTCGAAGGGGAATTTGAAGCCGGTCGACTGCAAGCGCGACAACGCATCACCCAGATTCTCGCCGCCCTGCAACTGTTCGCGGATCATCCCGTAGAGGTCGCGGAACCCGAGTTCCAGCGGGATTGTCACGAACTGCGCGGCTGTCGCGGTCGAAACCATCTCGGACGGAGTGGTTGTCTCACGCGATTCGCTGATGACCTTGAAACTGCCTTGCGGCTGGTAGTAACCGAGCTGGGCCCGGTAAGTGGTCGCGGGCTTGGGAACCGGGATGTACCAGTTGCGCGCCTCGGGGGTCAGCGTGATTTCCCGGAGCGACTCCCGGTGGTTCTTCTCGAACAAACGCAGGACAACGCGCCCATCCCGGGATTTCATCCGGTGCTTCGCCATTTGCTGACCGCTGAGATCCCAATAGGCGTAGAGCCACCGGGGATCGCGGGCCGTCAGGTAGAGGCGCTCCGTGCCGTAAGACTCCGGCAGGTCGCCCAAATTTTCCTCCGCGAGGCGTTGATTGACCGGCC
>OMJI01000058.1 GCA_900299315.1 Verrucomicrobiota bacterium
CACCGGCAGGAGTCGACGATCTGTCGCCCTGCCGGGCCAGTCCATTGGCTAGCCAATACCGCCGCTGACGTGCTTTGAATCTGGGTTACGCCGAGACGCCGGCGGTCTCCTCGACCTCGAACCGCGCGTGGCTGTTCGGCGCGAGCTTCCGGTAGAGCGTGGCCATGCTGATGCCGAGGGCTTCGGCCGCCTTCTCTTTGCTGCCGCCGTTGGCTTTGATCGCCTGTTCGATGTAGACGACTTCCTGTTGATGGAGGAATTCCTTGAGCGACATGCCGCCGAAGCCCTTCGAGAACTGGGCCGCGCTGGCGACTTGGACGGCGAGGCTACCGCTGACGGGGATTGACGGAACTGCCGGGGCTGCCGCGGGCGCGCTGCCGTTGCCACCACCGGCGACGGCTTCGAGAATGCGTTCCGGCAGGTCTTTCAACTCAATCACCGCGTTGTCGCACAAGGCGCTGGCGCGTTCGATGGCGTTCTGCAATTCGCGGACGTTACCGGGCCAACGATAGGCACGGAAGACCTGGAGCACCGCGTCCGGCACCTTGGGTTGCGGCATGCCGAAGCGCGCGGCGATGGTCTGGACGAAATGTTGGACGAGCAGTTCGAGGTCATCGCCCCGGTCGCGGAGCGGCGGGAGCGAGATCGGGATGACGCTGATCCGGTAGTACAAATCTTCGCGGAACGTCTTCTCCTTCATCTTCTGGACGAGTGGTTCGTTCGTCGCGGCGATGACGCGGACGTCCACCTTGATCGTGTCGGTGTCACCGACGCGCCGCAGCTCCTTGTCTTGCAGGAAGCGGAGGAGCTTCGTCTGGAGGCCGGGGGCCATCGAGCCAATTTCATCGAGGAAGATCGTCCCGCCGTCGGCGTGCTGGAAGAGGCCGACCTTGTCGAAGGCCGCGCCGGTAAAGGCGCCCTTGCGATGGCCGAACAGCTCGCTTTCGAGCAAGTGCTCCGGCAACGCACTGCAGTTCACCGCCACGAACGGCATGGCGGCCCGGCGGCTGTTGTAATGGAGCGCCCGGGCGACGAGTTCCTTGCCGGTGCCGCTCTCGCCGAGGATGAGGACGGTCGCGTCTGTGTTGGCGACGCGCTCGATCATCCGGTAGACCTGTTCCATCTGCGGGCTGTTGCCGACGAGGTTGTCGAACCGGAATTTTTCCTGGAGCTGTTTCTTGAGCTCGACGTTTTCCGCGAGCGCGTGCACGGCCTTCTGCTGGAAGAGGGCGTTCCCGACGCGCTTCACAAGCTCGTCGATCTGGAACGGTTTCTCGATGAAGTCCTGCGCACCGGCACGCAAGGCCTCCACGGCGCGTTCCTTGGTCGCTTGCCCGGTGATCATGACGACGGGGATGGACCGGTTAAATTCTTTGGCCTGGCGCAACACCTCCAAGCCGGTCGGCTGCCCTTCGGGCATTTCCATGTCGACCAGCACAAGGTCGGGGGCTTGCTGCTTGAGCAACTCAATCGCCCGCGGCGCGCTGTTGGCCGGGATTACCTGATGATGGTTGTCCTTCAGAACCTCCGAGAGGACTGACACCATCGCCAAATCATCATCTGCTACCAGTATTTTTGCCATATACTTTCCTCGCTAGAACTGCACGACTTCGTTCAGTTTAAAGATCGGCAGGAACATGCACACGACGATGCTGCCGACTACGACCCCCAGGAACACGATCAACAACGGCTCGATCAGCGACGTCAGCCCGTTCAGCGTCGCTTCAATTTCTTCGTCGTAAAAATCCGAAATCTTCTCCAGCATCACGTCGACTTTGCCGGTCTGCTCACCGGCCGCGACCATCCGCACCATCATCACCGGGAAGATCTTGTGCTGCGCCATCGACGCGGCCAGGTTCTCGCCGCGCTCAATGCTGGCCGCGGTCACTGTAACGGCCTCCTCGACGACGGTGTTGCCGGACGACTGGCCAACGATGCGCAACGTCTCCAGAATCGGCACGCCGCTGCGGACCAGCGCCGAGAACGTCCGCGCAAACCGCGACATGGCAATCTTGTGAATCAACATGCCAAACACCGGCAGCTTGAGGATGAGCCGGTCCCAGATGGCGGTGCCTTTCTTCGTGTTCTTCAATTTCACAAAGACAAAGCCGAGCACCACCACCACGACAACGAATCCGATGAAATACTCGCGCAGGAAATTGCTGAGGCTGATGAGCGCCTGGGTCGGGGCCGGCAGCTTCGCCCCGAAATCTTTGAAGATGTCGGCGAAAATCGGGATGATTTTCAGAATGAGGAATAACGCGATGATGATGGCGATACAGCAGACAATCACCGGGTACGACATCGCGGACTTCACTTTCTTCTTCAACCGGGCCGTCGCTTCGAGGTAGCTCGCCACGCGATCGAGAATCTCCGCCAACAGACCACCGGTTTCACCCGCTTCCACCATGCTGATGAACAACCGGTTGAACACCTTCGGATGTTCCGCCAGCGCCACCGAGAACGGCTCACCAGACTCGACACGCGCGGTGACCTGCTTGAGAATCGGCTTGAACGTCTTGCTGGTGGTCTGCTCCTCCAGCGTCGTCAACGTCTGCACCAACGGCAACCCGGCATCCATCATCGTCGCCAGTTGCCGCGTGAAGACCACCAAGTCCTGTGACTTAACCTTGCCCTGCCGCCGCTTGGCGGCCGGCTTGGCGGCACCACCGGCTTTCAGCGTCGTCACGATCAAGTCGCGGCTGACCAATTGCAACGCGGCCGCGGCTTCATCCGCCGCTTCCACTTGGCCGGACACGACTTTGCCCGCGGTGTCGCGGGCTTGATATGTAAATGTCGCCATTCGCTAAATCCCTCGCACAAACGGAATAAGCAACGGCTATGCCACGCCTTCTAACCGGTGAGAATCTCCCAAATCTGACGACGGGCTCTCAGAAACGTACAAAAATGACGCGTCAGCGCTGCCGGCCTTGTGCCGCCCACCCCTGCGCCATCAAGCCGACAAGATGCTGGAGCGCCGTCTCGTAGGGGATCGATTTGCGTTCCGCATCCATCCGCGCCCGCCGGTCCAGTTGCCGGGCCATCACGTCCGCCTTGTCGGCCGGACAACCCAATTGAATCAACGCGGCTGCCAGTTCTGTCTCCGTCATCGCCGGCTTTTGTACCATATGTTACAAACCGGCGCCATGCGCGCCCGCCAACTCATCACCCCGCTCACCATCGGGCTGGGCGCGCTCAGTTTCGGCATCGTGCTCGCCGTCTTCCGCGTCATCGACGGTGATCTGTGGGCGCGCCTCGCCGTCGGCAAACTCGGCGCCATTCCCCGGCACGACGCGTGGGCGTTCACGCCGGTCTTACCGGACTGGATCGACCACGAATGGGGTGCCGGCTTCGTCTTCTATGCCCTCTACCACCTCTTCGGCGAATCCGGCCTGATGCTCTTCAAAATCGCCGCTGCGCTCGGCGCCGTCGCGCTCTGCCTCGCAACAGCGCGCCGCGCGGGCGTGGAATGGCCGGCGCTGCTGGCGCTCGCCCTGCCCTGCGCATTCGCGATCTTGCCGGGCTTCATTCCGGTCGTGCGCAGTCACGCATTCACCTTCCTCTTCTTTGCCCTGACGTTGTGGTGCTGGCCCAAGCACCGGTGGGTCATTCCGTTGATCCTGATGGTGTGGGTCAATGTCCACGGCGGCTTCGTCGTCGGCCTGATTCTCGTCGCGGTGCTGGCGTGGCGTCAGCCGGTCATCCTGCTCGCCTCGCTCGCGGCCACGTTGGTGAATCCGTACGGTCTCCGGTATTGGACATACCTGATCCCCGCCATTCTCCATCCCCGCACCGACATTGCCGAGTGGGGACCGATGCCTTTGACGTTGACCAGTCCATACGCCGGCTACTGGCTCCTGCTCGTCGTGGTCGTCATCTTCGGCTGGAAAACTTGGCGTAATCCGCCCGGCTTGATCCTGCTCGTGCTGACCGCCATTGCCGCCGCGTTACACCGACGCCATGTGCCGTTCTTCGGATTGACCGCGCTGGTATTCGTCGGTCCCTGTCTGCCGCGGATCCGCCAAGAGTTCGTGCTGGGCCTGTACGGCGCCGTTGCGGCGGCGGTGCTCATGTGGCTTTGGCCAAAGGCGAGTCTGACGCCGACCGCACCGGCCAGTTTCTACCCGGTCGGTGCCGTCGATTACTTGGAACATACCGGCGCGACCGGCAATCTAGCGGTGCCATTCCGCTGGGGCAGTTACGCGTCGTGGCGATTGTTTCCAAGGCTGAAAGTCTCCATCGACGGCCGGTACGAGACGGTGTACCCGGACAGCACGTTCGCGATGAACCACGATTTCTTCTACCGGCAAGGCAAGGAGTGGGACCGTTTGCTGAAGCAGTACCGGGTCGATTACATCATCCTCGACCTGAAAACGACACACCTTACCCCCGCTGATTTATCGGAACGCGGCTACCGGCTGGTGTGGAGCGATGCGACGGCGGCGTTGTGGACGACTACTTCAACGCCTCGGCCCGGGTCGTGATGGATACCTTCATCTCGACCTTGTCATTCGGATTGTCGCGCCGGTCGCGCGGAACGGCGACGATCTTGTCCACCACGTCCATGCCCTTGATGACGTTGCCGAAGACAGTGTAGCCGCCATCGAGGAAGTCGTTGTACTTCACGTTGATGAAGAACTGGCTACCGCTCGAACGGCGCTGCGGATTCACCTGGTCGCCCTGCCTCGCCGTTGCGACTGTGCCGCGCTTGTGGGGAAGCTTGATCTCAGCCTCGACCGTGTAGCCGGGGCCGCCAGTGCCGTCATTGCTGCGGTCGTCGTCCTTGCTATTCGGGTCGCCGCCCTGGATCATGAAATCCGGGATGACACGGTGGAACGTCGTGCCGTTGTAATAACCTTCTTTCGCGAGCTTGATGAAGTTCGCGACCGTCTTCGGCGCGTCCTTCTCGTAAAACTCGATCACAATCTTGCCAAACTTCGTTTCAATCACTGCCACTTGGTCTGTGTCTGCCGCCATGACGCTCGCTCCCATGATGAGGGTTGCCAAAAACAAAATTAGCTTCCGCATAGTTTGATGACCTCCGCCTGAACGCCGTCCACTGTAACGATTGTCCCCGGCTTTGCAAGCTCCCGGCGGACGTACCGCAACGCCAGTTTCCCTTCCATCCGCAACTGGCAGAGGTGCCGGTTCACGTGTCCGTACGTCTTGATCCGCGCAATTGTCTCCTGCCCGATGTAACAGCCCTTGTCGTAACTGATCGCCCACGCCGCCAGCCCCGCCTCCACAGGAATCGTGTTCTCATCCATGTCCACGCCCCACAACGGCACACCGGCTTCGACGCGCATCCGCTCCAGTTCTTCAAGCGTGACCGGCTCCCCCGTCGGCCGCCCGCCAATCACATTCCACCCGCCCAGCCGGTTCTCGTACACCGCCAACCCGGTCGGCTTCTCACCCCACACCGCATACTCAGGCTCAGCCAGCACCTCAATCGTCACATCCTCTGTGATGATGAACTTCTCAAGCGTCCCCCGTAAATCCGCCACCGACGACAAAATGAACGCGTCCTCCAAACACACAATGTCCGCATCCCCCCGCATCTTCCCCTTTGCATTCAAAAACGCCGCGTAACAATGCTCCCCGGGGTTCAACCGCTTGATGTCATTCGTGCACTGCCCGTGAAGGAACGTCACCCGGTCCTCCCCACTTACCCGCAACCGCTTCCGCACATTCGTCAAATCCGCCACTCTCATTGCATCAACCTCCGCACGGTTGCCAAAGCCGCCCGGGCGCGCTCGTTGCCGGGCTCAAGTTCCACCACCATCCGCAAATGCCGCTCGGCGTCCGCCCAGCGCTTCTGTTCGGCGCGGATCATCGCCAAGTTGAAATGCGCATCAGCCTGCCGGGGATTCAGCCGGATGGCATTCTCCAAGTGCGGCACGGCCAGCTCCATCTTGCCGGCACGCACCAACGCCACACCGAGATTCGTCAACGCCCGGGTGTTGTGGGGACGTTTGACCACGGTGTCGCTCATGATCGAAACCTCGGTCCGGTAATCCTGATTCCGCGCCCACGTCACGCAAGCGAGCGCCACTACCACAACCCCAACCAGCGGTTGTCGCCATTGTAGGGCGCGAAGCTCGATGTCGTGTTCGAGTTTCGCGCCGCGACGTGACGCTGGTTCCGCAGACGGCGCGAAACCTCGAAACGACGCGAGGCTTCGCGCCCTACAAAGCGCCCACGCCACCGGCACGATCACCGCCAGCAACGGCAGATACATCCGCCGCTCCGCCGCCACCTCGCTCACAATCGGCAACACGCTCGAAGTCGGCGCCAAGATCACGAAGAACCACGCCGCGAGGAAACCCAACCGGGGTCGTTTCCAAAACAGCCAAACGCTACCGGCCACCAATCCGGCCACCAGCACCGCTTGCCACGTGACCATCAATGCCACCGGCCAATCGTCATAATCCACCACCAACGGCTGCGGCCACACGGCAAGCCGGAGGTAATGCAAGATCACTCCACCCTGCGTGAACAGATATTGCCACGCTGACAACTCCCGGAACTGAAACCCTACCGTCTCCGTCCGCGCCCCGGTCAACACCCACGCCGCCAACACAATCCATGTCGCGAACAATCCCGCGTAATAATATTTCCGCGGCCGGTCCTGCTCGCGGCAAAAGGCCCAATCGAACAACGCCACAATCACCGGCGCCACGACCATCGTCTCCTTGCATCCCATCCCCACCGCACACGCCACCACCGACCCGATATGCCACCGGCGTGCGAAGCAATAGAGCGTCAGCAACAGGAACAATCCAAACAACAACTCCATCCGCTGGGTCACATAATTCACGCTCTCCGTCACCAACGGATGCACCGCCCACAACGCCGCCACCGGCAACGCGATTTCCTCTTTCACACGCCTCACAATCCCCCACACCAACAACGCACACCCGATGTGAATCGCGACGTTGACGACGTGATAGCTCCACGGCCGCAACCCGCTCAGCGCATGATTCACCGCGAATGTGAGGCTCACCACGGGCCGACCGGCCAGCGGGCTTTGGTCCGGCGCGTCCCACGCCGTTGACCAGTGCCGGAGATGCGGGTTCTGGACGATGGCCGGGTAGTCGTCGTAGAAAAACTCGCCGCGGAAACTGTTGCTGAAAGCCAACAGCACCAAAGCCACCAACACGACCGGCTGCCACCTCCTCGGAATCATGGAGGCGCATCCTACCAAAGGACTTGCCACCATGCGCGCAAATCCCTAGCTTCGCCCCGATGATCGACCTCACCAGCGACGACCATTTCATGGGCGAAGCCCTCCGGCAGGCGCGCCTCGCGTACGAAAATGATGAGGTACCGGTCGGCGCCGTCATCGTCCGGGAGGCCAAGGTAATTGCCCGCGCGTTCAACCAAGTCGAGTTGCTCAAGGACGCCACCGCCCACGCCGAGATGCTCGCCCTCACCCAAGCCGCACACGCCCTCGGCGATTGGCGGCTCGACGGCTGTACGCTCTATGTCACCAAGGAACCTTGCCCCATGTGCGCCGGCGCCCTCACGCTTTCACGGATCAAGAAAGTCGTCTTCGGCGTTCGCGACGAAAAATCCGGTGGGGCCGGTACCGTCTTCAACATCCCCACCCAAGGCGGCCTCAACCACGTCGTCGAAGTGGTGGCCGGCGTCAAAGAAGCCGAAGCCCGCGACCTGCTGAAAAGTTTCTTCCGCGCCAAACGCACCGGTTCGTAGTAGCGCGATTCATCGCGCGTCGCCGCTTTCCCCACTGCGGCGATGAATCGAGTCTGCGAGAAGCGGGCACGCAATCGCCGCACTACGAACCTCACGGCCACTTCCCGGCATCCCGCGCGTGCTTCACCAGGCCACCGCGGAACGGCGGAAAGCCAGTGCCGAAAATCATTCCGACATCGATGTCGTCTTCGGTCTCAACGACCTTCTCGTTCAGGCACCGTTTCGCTTCGGCAATCATGACCGCCATCAAACGTTGCTGCACTTCCCCAGCTGGTAAGGATTTGCCGGTATGGTATTGGCGATTGGGCCGTTCCGACCGGCCCTCGTAGAGATAGAAACCCCGGCCTCCCTTCCGGCCCTTCAAACCGGCTTCGCGCATTTCCGCCAACACCGGCGCGACCTTCATCCGGCCACGAAATGCCTCTGCCAGTTCATGGGCAACGTCGTAGGCGACATCCAAGCCAACCTCATCCAACAACCGCAACGGCCCCATCGGCATCCCGAATTCCAGCATCGCGGCGTCGATGCTCGTCGCGCTCACGCCATCGCCGACCAACTTGCCGGCCTCGTTGAGGTAGGGCATGAGCAGCCGGTTGACCAGGAACCCCGGCGTGCCGCGGACGATGACCGGGATCTTCTTCAGTTGCTTCGCATACTCCACCGCGGCTGCGAGCGTGGCCGGTAAGGTCTGGCTGCCGCGCACAATTTCCACCAGCGGCATCTTGTGGACGGGATTGAAAAAGTGAATCCCGACAAACCGGTCGGGTCTCCCGCTCGCCGCGGCGAGCTCGTCGATCGGGATCGCCGAGGTGTTCGATGCGATGATGCACTTATCGGGCAGGTGCGGAGTCAGTTCCGCGAACAACGCGCGTTTCACGTCAATCTTCTCCAGTACCGCCTCGATCACCAGATCGCAATCGCCGAACCCGGTATAGGCGGTGGCCGGATGCACGCGCGCGAGGCCGCGTTGCGCGTCCAATTCGGACAGTTTGCGTCGCTTCACACCTTCGTGAAACACGGCGCCGATGCGCTTCATCCCGCTGGCGACAAATTCCGGCTTGATGTCCTTCAACCGCACCGTCACTCCGCGAGCGGCGCTCCACTGCGCGATGCCCGCGCCCATTACGCCCGCGCCCAGCACGCCGACCTTGTCGGCTTTCCACGGTTCACCGAGCTTCAGCTTGGAATATTTCTCCCGCAAAAAGAAAACCCGGATCAGATTCTTGCACACCGGCGTCACCGCCAGCTCCCCCAGCACCCGCGCCTCCGCTTCGTAGCCACGACCGATGACCTCCACCGCCTTGAGCGGTGCCGGGTACTGCCCACGCGTGCGCTGCCGCACTTTCTTCGCGGCGGCGAGCTTGATAACGGGGTCAAAGAAACCGAAGGGCGCTTTTCTGTGGCCGCGCTTGGCAAGCGCGGCTACAGCGGCTTCCCGAAGAGCTATGGGCGGGACGACTTCATCCACCAAACCGATGCGGCGCGCCTTGTCGGCGTTGAGCGTCTTGCCCGGCAGGATGATGCCGAGGGCGGGATTCAGACCGATGAGTCTCGGCAGGCGTTGCGTTCCACCCCAACCCGGGATGATTCCCAACTGAGTTTCCGGTAATCCAATCTGCGTCTTGGGATGGTCGGTCGCGATCCGGTAACTACACGCCAGCACCATCTCACAACCTCCGCCGAGACACGCCCCGTGAATCGCCGCGACCGTCGGCACGCCGAGTTGTTCGATCTTCCCGAACACCCGGTGCCCCACGCGCGACAATTCCGTCCCGCGCTCAACGCTTTCCACCTTCGCGATTTCCCGAATGTCCGCCCCGGCAATGAACACATCCGGCTTGCCGCTGATAAAAATGACTCCTTTCGGCTTCCGCGCGCCAAGCTTGTCGAGCACCACTTCCAACTCCCGCATCACCGGCTCATTGAAGATGTTCACCTTCGC
>OMJI01000059.1 GCA_900299315.1 Verrucomicrobiota bacterium
ACCGTGCCGTCGGGGTTCAGGAGACAGAACCCCGCCATGATTTCGTCGCGGCCGTCCGCATCCATGTCGATCGGCAAGGGTTGGTGCGCGGTGCGGCAGCCTGAGGGGAGCCGGGTTGTCCACAGCGGTTTCCAGTCGCGGCTATAGGCCCAGAGTTGGGTGTAGCGCGTTTTCACGAGCACGTCGGTCGCCCGCGGGCCGCCGCTGAGATTGGCAAAGACGATGCAGTCCGAGGCTTCCGGCGGCAGGGGATAGCGCGACTTCTCCCGCCCCGTCGCGCCGTCCAGCGTGACCAGTTCGCGCTCGGTGCAAAAGACGACCTCAAGCCTGCCGTCGCCATCCCCGTCGTAGAGTTGGCACGGCACGTCATAATGGAGGTCGCCGGCGCCGGCGCCGGGGGTGCCCCAGTGCCAAAGGGTCTTGCCGTCCAGGTCGGTGGCGACAACCGTGGTCACATAGTGTCGATCGTTGGGGTAATCATGATTGGTCCAACTGCGCGCACTCACCAGTTCCGCCTGGCCGTCGCCATCGAGGTCGCCAAAGAGCGCCCAGCTTCCCGCAAAACGGGGGTCGGGAACGAGGCGTTTCCAAGGGGTAATGACGGGCGCGCCGCCGGGCGTCCCTGTGGCATCCACGGAAAAGGGTTGTGGCAGCATGAGCGTTGTACGTCCTTTCCCCTAGGTGTCGCACGGTACTGGTCCGGCCGCCGTCGGCGCCGGGCGACCGGCTCAGGGTTTCCGCTGACGCCTCAACAGCGCCAGGCCGGCGGCACTGCCGAGCAACCAGAGCACACTCGGCTCCGGGACGATGATGAACCCGACATCGTCGAAGATGAGGTACTTGCCGTCAGGCACGAATTGTTGTGTGAACGAGACCCCAGTGATGCTCTGGCCGGCGGGAGCGACAAAGCCATAGAAGGTGTCGCCTACCCCTGCGCCTTCAGAGATCGCGCGGGTGGCCGAGACGGTGCCGCCGCCGCTGAATGTCGCGGTCCCCGTGACCACCCCAAAATCCGTACTATCCCGGGAAAGAACCGTCAGGCCGAACTGCGCCACCAGCCCCGGCGTGAAGTTGAAGGTTTGCGGGTTGGTATTGCCGCCAGTCCGCTGGCTACCCGAAATCGGGGTGATAACTCCACCGGGGCCGATGCCATTCGGTCCCACGGTGGTGATGGCGAGGGTCAGGGTCTGGCTCGTGCCGTATTTCACGGTCAGATCGGGGAAGGAACCGCTCGTGTTCTCCCAGTCAATCACGCCGCCGCGATCCGCGGCAAACGCGCTGGCGACCGCGGCATTGAAGGGGCCGGTCGTCGTGTACGAAGCGCCATTGCCGGTGCTGGCCGTCGTCACATTCGCCGCCGTCGCGCCGCCCGTTCCCGCCGAGTATGTCGCGTTGTAATCCACGTTGTTGGGATTGGCCAGTGAGTCGTAGACACCCACCGCATTGACGATCAGCGTCGCCGACGCGCTGCCAGCCAGCCCCATGATCATAACCGTTAGTCCCGCGCCAGCGATCTTCGACAGGAGGGTTTGCATCTGCATCATCCTTTCATTTCTATGGTCGTGGTTTTAGAGAATGCCCGAAACATAGCCGGTGACTCGCCGCCGGGGAATGGCAATTTCGGCTGTGCATATGGCATTGTCTGCTATATATTCCCACCATGCCTCTCGATTGGGACACTCTCCAGGTCCGGCTGAGCTGGGCGAACTGCGGACTGATCCGCTGGCCTCGGGGCTTGACCCAAGATCCGCATCCGAACGCAGAGACGCCGGATAACGATCTGGTGTATGTGTGGGCAGGGCGTGGCGGACTGAACTTGCGCAGCGGCGCGGCGGAGTTGGTTCCCGGCACTTGCCTGTGGTTCCGTCCGGGATGGCAAAATCGCTCCTGGCAGACCCCGGATCAGCCGGTGGGGCTGACCTATATCCATTTCGATCTGCTCAATAAACGAGGCCGGGTGATCCCGCCGCGCCATGAAGACCTGCCGCCCGAGCAACTGCGGTTCCTGGACCCGTCATTGGTCGACGCGGTGACCCGGCGCGTGGCCGAGGTGTGCGTGGCCGGTCAGACCACGGGCGCGCCCACCGCCGGGGCCCTGCTGGCCGTCACCCGGCTGTTCGAAGGCTTGCTGCGCGATCTGGTGGAACAGACGCTGCGATTCCGCGACCGTCCCACGGATCCGGCGGCCCACGAGGTGGTGCGGCAGGTCTGCCGCCTCATCCACGAGCGCATCGAGACCCGCCTGTCGATCCCCGCCCTGGCGAAACAGGCCGGTTACAGCCCAAGCCACCTGACCCGCCTTTTCCGCGCCACCACAGGACTCAGTCCGCACGCCTACTGGGTCACGGCAAGGATCGCCCGGGCCCGGCAATTGCTGCTCGACCCGCGTCTGTCGGTTTCGCAGGTGGCCGAGCACCTCGGCTACCCCGATATGTTCGCGTTCTCCCGTCAGTTCAGGCACATCACCGGCCGCAGTCCCACCGCCCACCGGCAAAGGTTACGGCAGTGACCGAGCAGACACCAAATGAGTAATCGACCCGTGCCGTGCACACCAACCATCTGGTTATGAGGAGGATGAGTGTCATCGTTAGGCCAAGTCACCGCCTCGGGCGAGATGTCATTCATCACGCGGTCAGTACACCCGCGCGGCACGATGTTAGGTGTGCACGGCTCCGCCTCAAGCCTCAACCGGAAGGCCTGGAACCGGGACCCAGGCCCCGGCCCGCGCCATCCGTGTCATCCGCGGTTGATTCGTTCCCGCCTTCATCGCTGCACCACCTTCAGTTTGCCCAGTTCCAATGCGATCTGTTCAGCCACGTCCCCGCTCCGGGTGCGGAATGCCAACGCCTTCAACGCGGCCGCATATTCGTCGTGGGAAATATCTTTTCCGACGCGCTCCCGGACTGTGTCCCAAATCTCTTTGCGCCCGCTGTACGCCAGCGCGCGCACCGGTTCGCCCAACTCCCACCACGCTTGCGCCCGCGCTTCGTCGCTCGTCGCGGTTTCCGCCAACTGCCGGAGCCGACCGCGCTCACCGAGCGAGGCTACAGTCCGCACGAGTTCAACCTCCTGGCCCTGCGCGCGGAATACCGTCTCTGCCGAGGAGTAGTTCTTGTTCCAGAAATCCCAACAAGCCCGGTAATAGTCCACCAACGCGGCATCGCCCGGATAATCGCGCCGCAGTTTGCGGAGAAAGTCCCCATTCCCCGTCGTCGCCCACTTCCCATCGGCCAACAAGAGATGTTGCGGCGGGAGTTTGTGGAACGCGGGATCGAGACGGAGGGAGGCGGAACCGCGCTTACCAAGCGCGGCTACAACTTCAACGGTGGCCACTGCCGCCCAGTATTCGCGCTCGAAGAGATAGCCGAGGACGTAGGAGCGAGAGAACAACGCCCCACTGATGATCGTCCCCGCGATCACCACCGTTCCCCCGGTGCGCCGCCAATTATCGAGCCAGACATTCACGACCGGCTTTACTCACGCGCTTTGCGTCCAACAGGAGTGGACGCTTCTCCCCCTCACAACGACTCTGCTTGTACCGGTTTTTTTCTCGCCGTCAACTTCCTTTCTGGTTACAAATCGCCGCCATGTTTGACCTCTACCCGCGCAGCCGCACCGGCCAGCTTGACCGGAAACTTTTCCGCAACCCGACCGCCGAGTACCGGGGCTGTCCGTTCTGGTGCTGGAACAACAAGCTCGACAAGGCCCAGCTCCTCCGCCAGCTCGACTATCTCAAGGAGATGGGCATGGGCGGGCCGACCATCCACGTCCGCACCGGGCTGGACACCGAATATCTCAGCGACGAGTTCATGGCGATTGTCCGCGCCTGCACCGACCACGCGAAACGTGCGAAGATGCTCACCTGGCTCTACGACGAAGACCGCTGGCCGTCCGGCTTCGCGGGCGGGTTGGTGACGAAGGACGAACGGTACCGGGCGAAACATCTGTTGTGGACTTGCCGGCCCTACGGCGCGGGCGCGGCGGAGGCCACCCACAGTTCGTGGTCGGGCGCCAGCCGCAACGAGAACGGCACGCTCCTCGCCGCGTTCGCTATCGAGTTGGATGAACAAGGCTGCCTGAAACGGTACCGGCGCCTACCATCCACCATTCACCATTCACCCTCCACCGCGGTCTGGTACGCCTATCTCGAAACTGCCGTACCCATCACGTGGTTCAACAACCAGACCTACGTGGACACACTGAGCAAGCCGGCCATCGAACGTTTTGTCCAAGTCACGCATGAGCGGTACCGGGAGCATCTCGGCGCCGAGTTCGGCAAGGCCGTGCCGGCGATCTTCACCGACGAACCACAGTTCTCCCACAAACAAACCTTCCACCGCGCCACCGACACCACCGATGTCTTGATCCCGTGGACAACCGGCTTCGGCGATGACTTACTGGATTCGTTGCCGGAGATTTTCTGGGAACTGCCGGGCGGCAAGGCCTCGCTCACGCGATACCGCTACCACGACCGGCTGGCGGAACAGTTCGCATCCGCGTTCGCCGACACGGTGGGCGGCTGGTGCCGGCGCAACGGCATCGCGCTGACCGGCCACATGATGGAAGAGCCGTCGCTCTTCTCGCAGACCCACGCGCTCGGCGAGGCGATGCGGTCGTACCGGTCGTTCGATATCCCCGGCATCGACATGCTCTGCGACTGGCACGAATACACCACCGCCAAACAAGCGCAGAGCGCCGCGCATCAATTCGGCTACCCGGGCGTGCTCAGCGAATTGTACGGCGTGACGAATTGGGACTTTGACTTTGCCGGCCACAAGGCGCAGGGCGATTGGCAGGCTGCGCTCGGCGTCACCGTCCGCGTCCATCACCTCGCGTGGGTCAGCATGGCCGGGGAGGCGAAGCGCGACTACCCGGCCTCCATCTTCTACCAATCGCCGTGGTACAAAGAGTACCGGCTCGTCGAGGACCACTTCGCGCGGCTCAACACCGTCCTCACCCGGGGCCAACCGGGCGTGCGGGTCGGCGTCATTCATCCCATCGAATCGTTCTGGCTCTGCTTCGGCCCGCTCGAACAAACCCAGATCGAACGCGCCGAACGCGAAGCCAGCTTCAGCAACGTCACCGACTGGTTGCTGCAAGGCTTGATCGATTTCAACTTCATCTGCGAGTCGCTGTTGCCGAATCAATGGAAAGCGGATGCGGAAGGGTTTCGCGTCGGCCAGATGGCCTACGACGTCATCGTCGTCCCGCCGATGCGCACCATCCGGTCCACCACGCTCGACCGGCTCGAACAGTTTACCGGCACGATCATCTTCGCCGGCGAGATTCCGTCGCTGGTGGACGCCGTGCCGTCCGACCGTGCCCAGAAACTCGCCGCGCGTCACCGGCGCATCGAATGCAACCGCGCCCGGCTGCTCGACGCGCTCGCGTCCTATCGTGACATCGAGATTCCCGGCGCCAACACCTTGCTCTACCAGCTCCGCCTCGACGGCGACACCCGGCATCTCTTCCTCTGCAACACCGATTACATCCACGCCTGCCGCCACACCGTTCGCCTCCGCGGCCGGTGGGCGGTGACCGAACTCGATACCATCACCGGTAAACAACGCTCCCTGCCGGCCACCATCGCCGGCGATTGGACGGTCTTCGATCACACTTTCGAGGCCCACGGTCATCTGCTGATGACCCTCACTGTCGCCGCCCGCGATGAGGGCGGCTCCGCTAGGCTGCGGTCGTCGCCCGCGGCTACAGAGATTGGTCCGCTCCCCGGCCCTGTCCGCGTCACGCTCTCCGAGCCGAACGCGCTGCTGCTCGATCAAGCCGAGTGGCGCGTCAACGGCGGCGCGTGGCAACCGCGTGAGGAAATTCTGCGGCTGGATAATCTCGTCCGCCGTCAACTCGGCCTGCCGGACCGGACCGGCAACATCGCGCAACCGTGGTGCGACACGCGCCCGTCGCCGGCGCTCGGGACGGTCGAGTTGCGATTTGAAATCCAATGCGACGAGCCGGTCGCCAAGCCGCGGCTGGCGCTCGAAAATCCAGCCACCATCACACTCAACGGCAAACCCATACCGGCCAAGCCCACCGGGTGGTGGGTGGATGAATGTTTGCAGACCGTGCGGCTACCGGCCTTGAAGCGCGGCCGACACACGCTCGTGCTCGCCGCGCCGTACACCCGCAAGAGCGGACTGGAATGGTGTTACCTGCTCGGCGATTTCGGCGTGGCGCTGGCCGGTCGGCACGCGCGCATCGTGGCGCCGGTCCGGCAGCTTGCGTTCGGCGATTGGACGACGCAAGGGTTGCCGTTCTACACGGGCAACGTCACCTATCACACAACGCTCACCGGGACGGGTCAGCCGCTCGCGTTGCAACTCCACTGGCCGCGCGGGTTGAAGATCCAGGCGCAAGGGCACAACGACCGGGTGCAGGTCGGCGCGTTGGCCCTGACGCGCGTGCCGCTGGTTGGCGTGAACCTGGACGACCAGCCGGTCGGCCGCATCGCCTTCGCGCCGTTCCGGCTCGAACTCGGTCGCGTGAAGAATGGGCGGCACCGGCTTGACCTCACCTGCTACGGGCACCGGTTCAACGCCTTCGGCAGCCTCCACAATCTCAACCTCGAACATCTCTGGGCACAGACCGGCCCCGAAGCGTGGCGTGCCACCGGCGCCGATTGGAGCTAC
>OMJI01000060.1 GCA_900299315.1 Verrucomicrobiota bacterium
CCCCGTCAGCTGCCGCAAGGAGGAGCGGATCATGTCGATACTAAAAATGCTCGGTAAAGCGTTGTGGGACCTTGTTCGGGCGTTCTTCACTTCCATCCGCGACGTCACACGGAATTTGTTCCACCCGATGTGGCTTGCGTTTCGCATGGTCTTCAAATTCAAGCCTGACGAAGTCAAGCGCCCGCTTCTCGCGCTCGTATCGATCATCGTCATCACCACTTCCCTGATTTCGATCTACCTCTCCCAACGCACGCCCACCCCCAAGATCAACCTCAAGCCCTTCCAAGGCTTGGGCGAAGTCGTCGGGGAGGAAACGGTCAAACTCATCAAGCAACACGGCGAAGTGGTGGTCGTGGTGATGGATACCGGCAACAACAAAATGCCAGCCATCACGGCCCCACTCGATGCATTTCAACATGTGCTCAAAGAATCCTCCGGCGTTCGCATCCGCGCCACCGAGACAGTGAAGACCGATTTGCAAGCCATGATTGGGCCGGGGATGTTGATCTCCGCCAATCAGTTCATCGCCCTCCTCGACAAATACAGCTCCGCGGACGCAATCGTCACCTTCGTTGGAGTCCCCACCATGCAGCCGTCTGATTGGGAACGCCTCCCGAGCCGCCGCCCCAAGGTCATCGATGCGGGCGCGTTCAGCCCCCAACTGCGCGAGTTCATGAACCGCGACATCGTCCAAGTCGCCATCCAACCTAGGTTCAAGCCCGGCCAGAACACGGCCGAGCCGACTACACCTCGCGAGTGGTTTGAAAGATTCTATACGGTGGTCACCGCGGCCAACATGAGTGAGTTGCCGGACTTTGGGATGCCGCCCCCCGCGCCGCCCGCCAAGCGGTAGCGCCTACCGGTAAACGAATTCCCCGCGTATCGGTCGGCTCTGACCGTCCGCCACAAACACCGCCTCGCAATCCGCCGGGACGCGCAAGCGTACTTCTCCGCCCTTGGTGGCAAAATGAATCGCCCCGCGGGGCGTGTGGGCGACCAAATTGAGATCGCCGATGCCGCCCAGTTGCGGCCGGATCTCCACCCGAGCAAACCCTGGCGCTGTTGGACGAATCCCGGCAACGCATTGGTAGAGCATGACCAGCGGCGCCAGCGGGCAGTGGCTGAACTGATCGCCTTCATCCATCTTCGTGTCCCAGTTTTCCTGAAGGGCATTGTTGTGGATAACGGAATTCATCGTCGCCCACTTCGTGCGTAACTCCCGAACGATCACATCCACCCGACCGCCCTTCGCCAACGCCCAGTAGCGCCAGACAGCGTTGGCCGGGTACGACAAGCCCATCTCCGGTGGGCATTCCACGAGCGCCCGCAACGCCGCTGCGACATCGTTACCGGGACACTGATCGTAGAGGATGGCCGTGGCCAGCGACCGGTCACACAACCGGCCGTCACCGACAACGAACACCCGCTGCTGCTTGTCCCAAAACCTGACGACTGTCGCCTCATGGATCTCCCGGCCGAGTTGCCGGTACGGCGCAGGGTCGTCGCCGAACAACTCCGCTAACGGCGCCAGCGCCTGCTGGAACATGGCGGCGGCGTAAAGGTTGAACGCGCACTGTTTCTGCCGTTGGTGCCGGTAGGCATGGTGGTCGATCCACACGCTCGGGACCCCAACGTCCTCCACCGGCAACAAACCATCGTCGCGTCGCAGCCGGTCAAGGTAGCCGGCAAACTTCTTGAGCCGGGGGTAAGGCTCCACCAACGCCTCCCGGTCACCCGACTCCATGTAGTAGTTCCAGCAGTCGAAATTGAACCCGACTCCATGATCAAGAATCGGTCCCCAGATGGTCGTGCCCATCTGGCGTTGCGCCAGCCGGGCCAGCCGGTCGTAAGCTGGCCAGCAATCCAGAAAGAATCCATCGAGCGTCATTCCCTGGCTGAACGTCTTCAAGTACCGCGCCCCGTGCCGAGTGTCACCGAAGGCAAACCGGATGGCGTGTTGCTGGTGACCGCAATCGCCGCTGTACTGCTGGCGTTCCCGGCCGCCGCCGTCTTGCGAGGTTTCCTGCGCACAATTCAGCAGCGTGTTGACCGAGGCGTCGAACAACTTCTGAAGTGCGGGCTCGGCGCATTTGACCTGTGGGGTATGCGGCCACGGATAGGTGCGGCGACGCATGCCCACATTGCGAATCGTCACCGGCCGCGTCGCGTTGCGGACGTGCAACTGCAACCACAGGCACGATTCATAGTCGAACGTCTCGAACTCATTCACGCCCTCCCGGCAGATGAACCGCGACCAATGAAAAGATATGATTCCAGCCAGAGCGGCCCCTTCACCGGATCGTGCGACTCCCGGACCATCAACTCCACAATCGTCCCCGCCGGCGCGTCGATGGTGAATCGCGGAAATCCGGCCGCATGCTCCGGGAGCCGGTAGGTGAAGAAGAATCCCTCATTGGCGGCCGGTGTCGCACCCGCAACCTGCGGATCGCGCGCGATCGTAAAGCTACCGGGCACGCGTGACTCGAACCAGTCGTTCGGATCGCGATGCCACGTCACACGCCCGGCCTCGACAAACGTTGCGGCCACGTCGGCTTCGCGCATCAAGGGGATCGTCCGCCCCCGCAAACCCGGCGGCACTTCGACCTGCACCTGCCCTTCCGCCGTGTGGCCAATTGCGGTATCTGAGTAGACGACATACTCCGGTCCACCCGCGAAAATGGCAGGGGTCTGCGCATCCCCTTTCAACTCCATGGCCGGCAGCCATTCCTTCCCGGGCTGGAATGCCGGTGTGCTCCAACCGTACGGATGCAGCTGCGCGTCAAATTCCTCCTGCAGCGCCCGCAAGAACCACCGCTTGTACATCCCCGGCCGATGCGCTCGGTCGAGAAATGTCAGCCACGACTTGTCAGACACGATGAGTTGTCCGTCGATGTCGAGACGGCAAATGAATCCCGGCGCCCCCATCGGCCACGTCCCATCGCCTTGCCCGAAGTAACACACCTCCACGCCAATGACGTTCTTGCCGGGCTTGAGCAAGCCGGTGATGTCGCACGGGTCAACCTCCGGCCATCGCGGATCGCTCGGGGCCGGTCCCCATTGCACGCGCTGGCCGTTGACGAACAGCTTATACCGGCTATCCGCCGTCAGCCAGCCGGTGGCCGACCGCGGCGCAGCCGGTAGTTCCACCTCGCGCCGAAACAACACAAACGTGTTCGCCAAACACCGTTCCGAAGGCAGCCAAATCCATTTTGCGGGGGCAAGGTTCATGGGAAGATTATGCGGACGTGTGATTACCGGGCGGTTTCTACTTCAGACCCTAGGAACAGTCCAGCGCGGCGTCCACGGCGTTGTCGGACGTCGTGAGCCGGGCGGTGTTGCGCTCCACGCCGTTGGCCGTCGCGTACCGGACGGTGGCCGTGTAACTGTCCGCCGCCAGCGCGAGGTCGAAGTCGGGGCCGGTGACCCGGATTCGGCGCTCGCGGGCGTGGCCGAGCGAGTCGCTGACCGCGATGGCGGCGCGGCGCTGCCGGAACTCGGCGAACGAGCCGTCGGTCGCGGCGTGGCCGAATTCGAGGAAGAATCCGTTGTGCCAGCAACCATCGCCCGGCGGCGGTGTGGGTTGGAAGGCGGTGACGTTGTAGAGCGCGATGAGCTGGTAATGTTCGACGTGCTCCACGCCGGTGGCCCGCAGGTAATGAACATTGTGGTGTGGCAACAACAACGGGATGATGCGGATGAAGGTCTCACCATCGCGCACATGAAACGTCGGGAAGTGCGTGAACGTTCCGCTGCCGCCATCCAGCCGGTCGTCGTCGGCCCAAATCTCGTCCACCGGACCGAAGAACGTGGGCAACACGATATTGAGGCCGACGGTGCAGACGCGTTTGTCCTGCGGCAGGCGCTGGCAGTAGGCCACCACGGCCCGGTGCTTGTCTTGCAGCACCACCGCCGACCCGTAATTGGCCCGGCGCAGGAAGGCGGTGCGCTGGTGTTGATTCATCTCGGGCTCGCGTTTGGCGGCAAAGATCGGTTCGTCGTCCGCCCGACCGGCGTAGTAGAGCGTCCGGATGTTTTCGAGAATCTGCGCACCGCGCGCTCCGGCGGGGATCGTTCGGCGTTGATAAACGGCATGCAGATGCGCCTCCGGCCAGCCACGTGACTCGAACGAACCAAGCGCGAGAGTGGCCGTCCGGTAGGAGTAGAACGGCGAGGCACCGGCCGGCATGGCGTTGACGTGTCCGCCGCCCAGCGAGCCGTGTTCGCAGCGCCCGCTGATCTCGAACGGGTACCGGACTTCGTTGAGCGCCGTGCACAGATTTGAATCGACCGGGTAATCCGGTGTGACTTTGTAAGGCAGCATCGCCAGGAAGAATTGCCACGTGCCGTGCGTGCGCAGCCGCGAGTCGGGTTGGATCGCATCGCGCACCTGCCACGGGGCGCGGTCACCCAGCCAGAACGTCAGCAGCCATTGGACGTCGGTGATGTGCGCGTCGAGATCGTCGGAATAAGACCGTGAGTACGGGGCGACGGTCACTTGAAGTTCGCGATGGTAGAAGAGGAGGATCTCGGCGACCAACTTGCGCGCCGCCTGTGCGGCGAGCGCCTTCGCTTCCGCGTCGGCGCACCACTGCGCGAGGCACGCCAGCGGCGTCAGCGACTACGCGGTGTACGTCGGGCTGTTCATCTCGCCAAGCACGCCGCGCCGCTCGAGCATCGCCACCGCGTCCCGTAGACGTTCGAGACCGAGCTTGGCCAGCGCGCGATTGCCGAGGAGGTCACCGGCAAAGAGCAAGGTCGTCAGGCAATGCATCGGCGCGTTGTCGTTGAAACCTTGGACACGGAAATCTTCCGTGCCGGCTTCGGCGGCGTACCGGGCGAGGCGTTCGAGGAGGAGCGCGCGGGTCTGCGCCGGCAGTTGCGAGCCGTGCACTTTCAGCAACGTGGCAAGGATGGCGACGGCGTGATTATCGAAGGTCGGCAACTCGGTCGCTTCGAGCAGAGCCGCGCCTTTTTGCCGTTGTCGTTCGTCGCCGGCGAGGTACGCGAACGCCATGCTGTACCGGCAACGCTTGTCGGGAGAGGCGGGCGCGGAATCCACAAACCGGTCCACGAGCGGGTGACCGGGTTCCCACTCCAACACGCCGTCGAGTGCGGTGATGACTTGCTGGTAAATAACTTTCCGCCGGGCAGCAAGCTCAGCGGGGGCGGGCGCGACAAAAATACCGGAGGCTGTATTCAAGAGTGATCACCAAGGATAGAGGAGGGTGCTGTTGTTGTAGATGCCGTCTTCCTTCCCCCACGACGCGTGGCCGTCGAGCCACAGCACATTCCGCCCGAAGTCGTGATACCAGATCCCGAGATTCCAATAGACGAAGTTGCTGTCCGTGTCTGCCATCAACCACACCCGATCGGCCACAGCGGACGGGATGGCACTCAGCTTCAGCGGGTAGCAGCACGGCGGGCCGGGGTTGACGTTGCCCTAGACCGGGCTGGGCATGCCGTCGGCCGCCTCCTGGGCGGTGCCGCCGACGACCGAGACACCGTAAGAGGCTTGGCCCTTGGTCACAACACCCCAAGCCGTGCCGAAGTTACGGAACACTTGGTCTTGCCAGTGCGACGGGCAAGTGTAGGGGCGCGTGCCTGGAGCTTCCGCGTTGAGCGTCACGGAAAGGCCGGCATTGACGTAGCCGCTCGGAAAGTAGGGCCGCAAATAGAACGGCAGAAAAATGTTCTCCCCGACATCGCCGCGAGGCACTTGGGTCGCCAGCGGCCCTGGGAACGAGCCGGCGTTGTCATCCGTGTACATGATCACTAGCGTGTACAACTAGCGGAGGTTGTTGAGGCAGACGGTGCGGTAGCCGCGTTCGCGCGCGCTTTTCAGTGCCGGCAAGAGCAGCGCCGCGAGCAACGCGATGATCGCGATGACCACCAATAGCTCAATCAATGTGAATGCATGACGTCGTTTCATTCGAGCACCTCCAACTGTACATCATCTAGCCACACCGCGCCCTTCTGCGGGTTCAGCGAGAATAAGTATGTATGAAACCGGGCGAAGGGCAATGACAACAGCGGGTTTTCCTGCGTCACGACCGGCGTCACCGCCTCCAGCTTAAACCACTCCCCCACCGGATCCGTCGGCTTGGGACTGAGGCCAACCGAGCCGCCCACGCCGGGCGAGGCAATCTGCACCAGCAACGAGTCTTCCGCATGGTCCCGGTAGAACCACGCGCTCAGCTTGTAGCGGTGGCCCACCTCGGCCCGCCCCAACAAGCTGGCCACGCCGGCCTTGGGACTGTCCCGCTTGGCGTCGAAGCGCAGGCTCTGCTTGCCGGAATGGGTGCGCGCCGAGTCGGCGTACACGCCGCAGTACGACAGCGGGATGTCCGCCGGCATGCTCTCGGGATACGACTGATGCCAGAACAGCGAGTGGCCGAACTTGCTGTCTTGCGACACGCAGTTCTCGAAGCCGGTGTCGTAGAGCGGCGTCTGGGCGGAGGCAAAGACCGGTACGGCTTCGCCACGCGACGGCGTGACTGTGCCGCGAATCCAGACCAGCGACTCCAAACTGCGCATACCGGCCAATGCCACGCGCACTTCGCGCGTCTCGCCGGACGCTACGGTCACCGTCGGCGGTGGTGGCTCGGCGCTCCACGTCAATTCGCCCGGCAACGTCAGTTTGAGCCGGTAAGTTTGCTCGCGTTGGGTGGGATTCTCCAGCACCAACACGAGTTGTTGCTGCGCGTAGGATGTGTACATCTTCGCCCGGACCGGAGGCGTGCCGGAGATGTAACCCAGCACATGTGCGCCGCCGCCCGGCAGTCGTTGGGCAATCTCGACCAAGTTGTCCGCATCAAACGACCGCGGCAGACGGAGGTCAAGCGTGCAAGGCGTGGCCGACATGCCCGGGCCGGGTGGCACAGTGACCGGCTGCGAGCGCCCGTTCAACGTGAGCGCGAACTTGCTCGCGGTTTGGTCCGGTAACCAACGGAACACCGTCGCGGGAATGGTGAGCCGGCTGTTCTTGTCGGCTTCCCACGGCAGGCCGTCGAGCCGGAGGAGTTCGGGGAGTTGTTCCACCACCAGCACGTACCCGACGCGCAATGCCGGGAGCGTGACGCGCACCTTGCCGTCCTGAACCTGGAAGGGCACCGGCTGCGCTCCGCCTTTCGTGAATTGCCAGACTGCGTTCACCTTGCTGAGCGTTTGCGGCACGAGCACCAACTCGTCCGGGCGCGGCGTGCCTTGATAAGGATCTTCCATCACCAGAGCCGCGAACTCAAACTTGCCGAGCCGCGGGTTGCCTTGATACGTCCGCACCTGCAACCCCGGTGGCGCTTGTTCGACGCCGAGCGTGTCCTGATACCATGCGCCCGACCAGAGCAGGTTGAATTGCCGCCGCACTGTCCGCGGCAGGAACACCAACTCCGCCGGCGTCTGCGGCGTGACCGATCCGCCGACGTTGAGCACGTTGTAGAGCACGGCGTCGTACACGCCCATCCGATACTCGGGCAGTGGGTCCGGCAGGTACTCGTACCAGTTGCCCCACGGCAAAAGGAAATGCCCGTAGTCCGGCGTCTGGAGCGCCTGCGTGCCGAGCTTGTAACCGCCGGGATCGGTGCTGGCGTTCTTTGTCGAAGCCCACAATCCGTACCCGAACTCCCGCGCGGCCAGTTCGCTGAAACCTTCGCTGGGGAAATAGTGACGGCCCGGGATGCGCGCGGCGACTTTGTGCACGGCCGCGGCGAGTTGCCGGTGCCCATCCATGATGGGGGCGATCGAGCCGTCCGGCATGTTGGCGACCCAGTCATTGTCGCTGAAGCTGAACTGATCGAAGTACACGTGGTTCGCGCCGTACTTGGTCAGGTAATGCCGCACCCAACCGGTGTGGAGGTCCCGCCAC